>JACUTX010000157.1 GCA_014859615.1 Desulfuromonadales bacterium
CGGCCTCGCTTGCGATTCACTGGCGGGGGCTAATGGATAACCAGATAAAAACGATGCGTGAGTCGGTTTCTACATGCTGGAAACCGATTGCAGCAAAGGGCGGTCTTGAGCTCCACCCTTTCAACGGCGGATTGGAGCTTCGCTGTCCGGGGAGGGACAAGGGGACAGCCATCAATGCAATTCTTGCAGAGAGCGAACCTGAAGAGCCGATTGCATTTCTTGGCGATGATCTCACCGATGAGGACGGGTTTGCGATGCTTAGGGGGAGAGGTCTTGGTGTTCTGGTCAGCAACGAATCGAGAGAGACGTTCGCTGATTTACAGATCAGACCACCGGAAAGTCTGCTCGATTTTCTTTCGATATGGCATGACAAAGCGCCAGCGAGATCGGCTCAAATATCAGGAGAGAGAGCATGAATCAGCAGCTGATCGTTGTATCGAACCGGCTTCCGATTACGATCGACCAGGATGGTGATGAGTGGCAGATTAAGCCGGCGTCGGGTGGATTGGTGACTGCGCTTGATCCGTTGATGAGACAGAATCACGGGACCTGGATCGGCTGGCCGGGCTGCGGTCCTGAAGCGCCGTTCGATGATCTCGCCAACCGTTTTTCGGCAGAGCACGGTTACCGGATCAAGGCGGTCCCGCTGAGCGAAATCGAAGTCGAAAAATATTATCGCGGCTTTTCGAACGAGGCGCTCTGGCCGCTGTTTCATGACCTGCTCGGCAATTGTAATTTTAATCTCGAAAATTACCGTAGCTACGATATTGTCAATCGTCGTTTTGCAGAGGTAGCCGCCGAAGCGAGTCAAGCCAATGATATCATCTGGTTTCATGACTATCAGTTAATGTTGAGCGGCTACTACCTGCGTCAGATTCACCCCGACAGAAGACTCGCTTTTTTTCTGCATATCCCTTTCCCTTCGCCAGATCTGCTGCGCCGTCTCCCCTGGAGTTATGATCTTCTAAGAGGCTTGTTCGCTTATGATTTAATCGGCTTCCAGACTCTGCGTGACCACCGCAATTTCATCCATTGTGTTACGTCGTTTATTGAGGGGGTGGACGTTGTGAGTCGTCAGAGCAGACTGACTCTGCTGCGCTACGGCGGGCGTTATATAAAAGTGGGGAATTTTCCGATCAGCATCGATTTTAAACGTTTCTCTCAGGATGCCGGCACTGATGAAGTCGCAAAAGCCGCCCGGGATCTGAACGAAAGCTACGGACAGCGGCAGTTATTTCTCGGCATTGATCGTCTTGATTATACCAAGGGGATTCCTGACCGGTTTTTCGCCTTCGAGCGCGCCCTCGAAAAATATCCGCAGATGCACCAGAAGGCAAGTCTGTTGCAGGTTGTTGTGCCGAGCCGGACCATGGTCCCGGATTACATCGATCTGAAAAGTCAGCTCGAACAACTCGCCGGGCATATTAACGGGCGTTTTTCGGAACATGGTTGGGTTCCGTTACATTACCACTATCGAAGTCTTGATTCTATTCAGCTCCTCGCTCATTACAGGGCTGCGAAAATAGCTCTGGTCACCCCGTTGCGAGACGGCATGAACCTGGTAGCAAAAGAGTTTTGTGCCTGCACAAACGATAATCAAGGGATCCTTATTCTGAGTAAATTCGCCGGGGCTGCCGATCAGCTGGGGAAATATGCTCTGCTGGTCAACCCCTATGACATTGAAAAGACTGCTGATACAATTTATCAGGCCTTCTGCATGTCGGAATCCGAACAGTTTTGGCGTATGACGGCGTTGAGAGGTCAGATCCGGCGCAATGATGTCCACTTGTGGCTTAAAACTTTTATCACTGCATTGAACAAGGATGCAGAAGAATCAAAGAGCTTCCTGACTGACAAAAAATGAGTGGCAAAAAAAAGGAGCTCTGATTCTCACTGCCGGAGTTAGGCAATATGATTATTACACCGAAAAAATTCGATGCCGTCCTCTTTGATCTGGATGGCGTACTGACTCTGACCATGAAGGTTCATGCCTCAGCCTGGAAAGAGATGTTTGATCTCTACCTGCAGACGCGATCGACTGCGAATGGTGAAAAATATCAGCCGTTTGAGATTGTTACGGACTACAGATCGTATGTGGATGGCAGGTTGCGCTACGATGGCGTGCGGGCTTTTCTGGCCTCGCGCAACATCTCTTTGCCGGAGGGGGCCCCCGAAGATCCCCCTTCACAGGAGACGATCTGCGGTCTCGGCAATCGCAAAGATCTGCTGGTGCAAAAGATTATCGCCACCAAGGGAGTTGACGTTCTTGAAGGGTCTGTAGCGGTTGTGCGGCAGGTCCGCGCTCTTCAAATGAAAACAGCAGTCGTTTCGGCCAGTAAAAACTGTGCAGCAATCCTGCAGGCAGCTGGCATCAGGGAGTTGTTTGATTGTACTGTTGACGGAACGGTCGCCGAACGGTTTAAGCTCTCTGGCAAACCGGCTCCCGACACGTTTTTGGCGGCAGCAAAAGAGCTCGATATCGTACCAAAACGGGCGGTCGTTGTCGAGGATTCCGTTTCAGGTGTCCAGGCGGGGCGGGCCGGAGGTTTCGGCCTGATTATCGGTATTGATCATCATGGCGACAAGCGGCCTCTGCTCGAAAATGGCGCCGATGTTGTTGTTGAAGATCTTGCAGAAATTTTGAGGGCTGATTTTCGTGCCGAGAGGGGAAAACAGGGATGATCCGTCATAAGACTTTAAATCCGCCACTCCATGTCTATCCAATTGATGAATGGAGAATCATTGAGACGCAGTTCTATCCCCGTTTTCTCTCTCACTCCGAGACGCTTTTTTCCGTCGGCAACGGCTATCTTGGCATGCGCGGCAACCACGATGAAGGGATCCCGCACAGCCAGACCGGCACTTTTATCAACGGCTTTCATGAGACCTGGCCGCTCGTTTATAGCGAAAGAGCTTTCGGCTTTGCCAAAACCGGGCAGACGATGTTGAATGTCGCCGATGCCAAAATCTTTAAACTTTATATCGATGACGAACCTTTTTACCTGCCGACGGCAAGCCTTCAACTGTATGAACGAATCCTGGATATGCAGAAAGGAGTGCTGGAGAGACGGATTCTCTGGGAGACAGCTGCGGGGAAACAGGTTCTGATTGAGTCGAAACGTCTGGTTTCACTGCAACACCGGCACGCTGCGGTCATCAGTTATCAGCTGACCATTTTGAATGCGGACGCACCGGTGATCATCTCTTCGGAAGTGGTCGGTAATCAGAGGAATCAGTCCGGCCTGGTTGACCCCCGACAGGCGAAAGGGTTCGATTATCAAGTTCTGGAATCGCAAGATCATTATGCGGACAAAATGCGCTTGATGTTAACGCATCGTGCCCGCAACAGCGGCATGACAGTCGCCTGTGGCGTTGATCACCTGATCGAATCCGAAGCGGATTACAGTGTCAAAAGCAGCTGTGATGGTGATAACGGAAGAGTTATCTTTTCCGTCAATGCAAAAAAGAAGAAAACCATCCAGATTTTTAAATTCATCACCTATCACTCTTCCAGGCATGCATTAGCATCCGAATTGGCAACGCGGGGAGAATGGACTCTTGACCGGCTGGTATCTCAGGGGTTCGATTCTCTGGCCGACGGTCAGCAGCAATACATGGATGATTTCTGGCGACGCAGTGACATTTTTATCCGCGGCAATGCCGTCTCAGAAGGGCGTCATAAACGTGAAATTCAGCAGTCGATGCGTTGGAATCTGTTCCAGATCCTGCAAGCCTCCGGGCGGGCCGAGGGGACCGGGATTCCGGCCAAGGGGTTGACCGGACAGACTTACGAAGGGCATTATTTTTGGGATACCGAAATTTATGTCATGCCGTTTCTTATTTATACCGCGCCGGAGATTGCCAGAAATCTGCTCCGCTTTCGGTATTCAATGCTCGGCCGGGCGCGTGAACGGGCCCGGGAACTGAATCTGAAAGGGGCTCTTTACCCCTGGCGGACCATTAATGGCGAAGAGGCCTCGGCCTATTATGCTGCCGGTACAGCCCAGTTCCATATCAATGCTGATATCATGTATGCCTTGAAGAAATATGTCGATATCACCGATGACAAGGCGTTGCTGTACAACGAAGGGGCAGAGATGCTGGTTGAAACAGCACGGATGTGGGAGGATCTCGGGTTTTACTCAGACAAAAAGGGTGGCATGTTCTGTATCCACGGTGTGACCGGCCCTGACGAATATACGACGGTGGTCAACAATAATGCTTATACCAACCTGATGGCCCGCGAAAATCTGTGGTTTGCCGTTAAAACGGTACAGGAACTGCGTGAATCCTATCCGGACTATTATGAAACCCTGCAGCATCAAACCGGTCTGCGCTCAGAAGAGATTGAGGCGTGGCAGAATGCAGCGGACAAGATGTATATCCCTTTTGACGAGAGTCTCGGCATCCATCCGCAGGATGAGGATTTTCTTGACCTTGAAAAATGGGATGTCAAGAACACTCCGAGAGACCGGTTCCCTTTATTGCTCAACTATCACCCGCTGGTCATCTACCGTCACCAGGTGATTAAACAGGCTGATGTTGTGCTGGCCACTCTGCTGCTTGACCATATCTTTTCTGCGGAAGAAAAAAGACGCAACTTCGAATATTATGATCCTTTGACAACCGGAGATTCTTCGCTCTCTGCCTGTATACAGAGTATTGTCGCCATTGAGATTGGCGAAACAAAGAAGGCGATGGAGTATGCTCGCTTTGCCGTGCTCATGGATCTGGCCGATATCGGTGGAAATATGGCTGATGGCTGTCATGTCGCATCGATGGGAGGGACCTGGATGATCGGCGTTTACGGTTTTGCCGGTATGCGTGATCATGATGGACGGATCAGTTTGACCCGAAGCTCCCCGATCCGGTTGAAGAGCTCCTTTTTCCATTGCAGATTCGCGGCAAGAGATTACTGGTCAATATATCGCAGGAGGAAGTGACTTATCTTCTGGAATCGGGAGGTGAACTTGAGATCGCGCACCGCAATGAGAGCCTGACTCTTAAACAGGGGGAAGCGGTCAGCCGCAGGAGCAAAGAGCCGACGGCCCAGAAATAAATCAAGGGGTTGCGCGGCGAAAAATGTTTGAGGTTTGAAAATCTTTAAAGGCGTCTCTCGCAGGGCACGCAGAGAAAGGCAAAGGCATCGGTATGCTTCTTTAAGGTTTCCTCTGTGATCTGGTTTGAGTGCAGCGAACGGGCGAGAGAAACTTTAAGGGCTTGTCTCACGCAAGAGGCTTTTAAATTGTCATTCCCGAAACGATTCTGATCGGGAATCCAGATTTTGTATGAGCGCAAGGCACTGATCCCCGATAGGGTCATTCGGGGATGACAGTTTAAAGGCAAGGCGTCTCTTTAAAACATTTTGTGACAGGCTGCGATATGAACTTTTTGTCGGACAATATACTGGTCTATGACATCGGTGGCACGAAGCTGCGCGGTGCGATTTACTCACTTCGAACCAAAGCGATCACGGCCAAAGTTGTCAAACCGACTCCGAATCGAATTTTATGTCCGACATTGTCGGCTGAGGAACTTTACACGCAGACCTTAAACTGTATTCGTACAATCAGTAACGAATTGCTGAAGCATGAACCGGTCAGCGCCGTCACAGTTGCTTTTCCCGGGCCTGTTGATCGGCAGGGGCGGGTTATCGCTGCACCGGGTATCTGGGGGCGCAACCCGTCAGGGCCGATTGATATGCTGGCCGATCTTCAGACAATCTGGCCGCAGATGCCTGTTCACATTGCTAACGATCTGACGGCGGCCGGTTACAGATATCTGGAAAGGAAAACAGAGAGTTTCTGTATTCTGACGGTCAGTACCGGAATCGGCAGTAAAATTTTCATCAAAGGGGAGCCACAACTCGGAGCCGACGGTACGGGGGGGGAAATAGGGCACGCCAAAGTCCTGCTGGCCGAAGACGCACCGCTCTGTGATTGTGGAGAGCCGGGACATCTTCAGGC
>JACUTX010000003.1 GCA_014859615.1 Desulfuromonadales bacterium
TCTGATAAAGGTCCAGCTTGACATAATTATTACCTCCTTTGACTGTTTGAAATTTTAACCTTTGAGCAACAGGATTATCAAAGGGTGTGCCAAACCGGCAGAGAAAAATTATATTTTAAATTTCAGCTATTTAGAGATTTACCGTCCAGGACGACGGCGAAGAAGTGTCGCAAGAAGGGTGAAAAATGCGACAGTTGAAACATACAGCTAATGTTACAACTGTCGCAAGCTAGAAAAGGTCGGTTTTGCTGATCTGATGTTTCTCAATATAGCGGTAGAGTGTGGCCCGATGCACACCGAGCAGACGTGCCGCAGCCGTTATATTCCCCTTTGTCTGCGCACATGCCTCCCTTATTGCCTCTGCATCAAGATTGCGCGGCCGGGTTGACGGCCGGCATCCGCCAATCGCCGCCTGAAAAGATTGTTTTTCAACGGGTGGGTTGACGGTCGGTTCATACGGAGCGATAACCGCTTGCCGAACCCCGGGAAACTCGGTTCTCACCCCCCATTCACCGGGACTGAAATCCTGACGCTCCCCGACCCATTCAGCAAAAGCCCGCACGCCGATCACTTCGGCCTGTGTTTCAACAAAAACTCTCTCCAGCACATTGCGCAGCTCCCGCACATTCCCCGGCCAGAGATAAGAAGAGAGAAGGAGCATCGCCTCGGAGGTTAACCGTTGCACCGGGCGGCCATATTCCTTTTGAAACTGCTGAAGAAAATATTTAACCAGAAGAGAAAGGTCTTCAAGCCGTTTACGCAGAGGGGGGAGATGAATCCTCAAAACCGCCAGCCGATGGTAGAGGTCACTGCGAAACCGCCCGTCTGTAACCGCTGCCTCCAGTGAGACATTCGTGGCACCGACGACCCTGACATCGACTGCGACTTCGTGCTCAGCTCCGACCCGCTCCACCAGCCCGGTCTCCAGAACCCGGAGCAGTTTTGCCTGCGCACGCATCGGCATATCGCCAATCTCATCCAGAAAAATAGTTCCGCCATGCGCCCGCTCAAATCGCCCCTTATGCACGCGCAAGGCACCTGTAAACGCCCCTTTCTCATGGCCGAACAGTTCGGATTCGAGCAGCTCGGCTGAAATAGCCGAACAGTTCACCGCCACAAACGGCCGAGAACGACGACCACCCTGCTGATGCAATGCACGTGCAACCAGCTCTTTGCCGGTTCCGGTCTCTCCGGTCACCAGCACCGTCGCATCCGACTCGGCATAAAGCCCGATTTTTCGATAAACTTCCAGCATCCCTGGACTGGCGCCGACCATCCCGAACCGGCCAAATGATTCTATTTCGCCACGGACCTCAGCCTGCATCGGCCTGAAATAAAAATAGACCAGCAGTTCCCGGTAATCAGCACCGAGACCGGCGGGGACCAAATCGACCAATAAAAGGGAGCGGTCCGCCTGCAACCGGATCGGCACACCGACCATTTTGCGCTTTGTCGCCACCACCTCATCCGCCAGATCCGACAACCCCGGGGTCGTCTCTGCGAACAGGGAGCGAAGATCACGCCCTCGCACACTATCCGCTTTGAGTGCATGCTGCGCCGCCACCCCTGCCGACAACTGCCGCACAAGCCACTGTCCGCCCGGCTGTCGGCCGACAACCAGATCCGGCGCAATCGCAGGGAGAATCTCTTGTGAACCGTAATCTTCCACGCTACCCTCCGGAATAATTATCCTCATTCTAGCGACAACCGGAGTCGTGCGCAAGCTGCTTGCGACAGATGAAACAGATGACTATTTCGGAGAAAATATGATGAGAAGGGAAATGGGCAGAGTCAAAACAACAAAAGATCATCAAGATTTGCTTGTGATCGATAAAAAAAGGCGCGCTGCAGTGGAGGGACTGCGGTGCGCGCCAAATAAAAGGAGGTGAAGAAGTTTTGTGCTTGTTGCTTGGTTGTGACTCTAACAAAACGAGGCAGAGCAGACCACGTGCCGTCGCGTAAATAAACTGCACTGCAATACGGAAAATAATCTGTGCATTTGCGCAGTTATTTTCACCCGGAAGTGCAAAAATATCTGCTCTTTTGAGAGTGAAACCTCCTCGATCTTGTTCCCGGTTTTTCCAACATCGAAAAAACTTCTGCACCAGAATCTAGATATCCTCTTTCTTGTGCACGCTGCCATTCAACGCGACAACCTTCACAAATATCTCGATTTCGACTGATTGTGCCATTTTTTACGGCTTGTTTTTCGTAAAAACATACACTACTATACGCATATATTTGAATTTTTTTATTCACATGTAAATAAGTGGTAAATCCCCTGATGCTCGATACTGACCGAAAACTGCTCCTGGAATTGCAGCGTCGCAACGACGAACTGGCGACCCTGGTCGAAATCGGCAAGGCCCTGACTTCGACTCTGGCGCGCGAAGAAGTTCTCAATGTGATCATGGAGAAAGTCAGTCTGCTCCTCCGCTCGAAGACCTGGTCTTTGTTACTGACGGATGAAGCGACCGGCGATCTAATTTTTGAGATCGCCGTCTCTGCTGGAAAGACCGATCTCAAAGGGGTTCGCCTGGCCAGGGGTGAAGGGGTTGCCGGCCGGGTCGCCACAAGCGGTGAACCGTTACTCATCTCTAACATTCAGGACACCCCCTACTTTTCGGCACGGGTTGACCAGATCACTTCTCAAAAGAGCCGTTCAATTCTCTGCGTACCGCTGAAGAATCGCAACCGGATCCTCGGAGTGATTGAGTTGGTCAACGATAGTGATGAGAGGATTTTCGACGAAACTGATCTCCCTATTCTGACCACCATCGCTGATTATGTCGCGATCGCCATTGAGAATTCTCAATATTTTGAAAAGATCAACGAGCTGATTATCACTGACGACCTGACCGGGCTCTACAACTCCCGCCACTTCAATGAACTGATCATTTATGAAACGGAACGGGCAAAACGCTATGATTCACCACTCTCGCTGGTTTTTTTCGACCTCGACTATTTTAAGCAGGTCAACGACATTCATGGCCATCTGGTCGGCAGCCGTATATTGACTGAGATCGGCGAACTGGTCAAAAGCCATACGCGCAAGGTCAATCTGGCGGCCCGTTATGGCGGCGATGAATTTGTCATTCTCCTTCCGTCGACCGACAAGAAAAGTGCTGTCATCATGGCACAAAGCCTGCTTGATACCATCCACAGCCATGATTTTAAGGCCGACAACGGCTCGACTCTTCAGCTGACGGCAAGTTTCGGTATCGCCTCGATACCGGAAGATACCGTAGACCCTAAAGAGCTGATCTTCATGGCCGATAAAGCGATGTATCGCGTCAAAGAGACCACCCGCAACGCTGTCCTGGCCAATTAAACTAAATCACCTGTTTTTTATTTTCTGCATTGAGACCGATCGCTTTTTGTGCGAGAATTGGTCATACCAATAACCATTGGAGAGAAGGCATGACCACTTTTTTCGCACCGATCCGTCCGAAGAAGATCTCTGAAGAGATCGTTATTCAGATCAAAGAGTTAATCTCCAAAGGGGCATTGAAACCTGGCGACCGGATCCCGTCCGAACGCGATCTGGCGACGATGCTCGGTGTCAGCCGCCCCTCTGTGCGCGAAGCGATTACGATCCTCGACGCCATGGGGTTTCTCGACTCACGTCAGGGGGGTGGAACGTTTGTCAAGGTTCTGACCGACGAGACGATTACCGACCCTTTAAGCAAGCTGGTGGAACAACAAGATCCTGAAGTTTTGCGCGCTCTGGCTGAAGTGAGAATGGGACTGGAAGGGTGGTCGGCCTATCTGGCAGCAGAGCGGGCAACAGATGAAGATATCGCTGAACTGCGCCGCCTCTGCAAGATCATGAAAAAAGAGGCGGCCAGGGGGGGGTGGGATACCGATGTCGACAGTCAATTTCACTACGCTATCACCGCCGCCAGCCACAACAGCCTGCAGACGCACGTTCTCCGGTCGATCCACTCCCTGCTTCACGCCACTATTCAGGTTGCGTTGACGGAATTTTACAAACAGAACGGCTTTGTCGATCTGTTGCTGACTCACCATACCAACATTACCGAGGCGATTGCCGATCATAAACCCGAACTGGCCCGACAGAGAATGGTCGAGCATCTCTCCCTGGTCGAAGAGAAGATGGCTGAGCTCCTCGCGGCCAAAGGTTGAGGGAACCCCTGTTTGCAAAACAGATCGGGGGCGCCGAAACCGGCACCCCCGTTTATCCAACAATTATAGTAACTATTCAACAGCAGCGAAAAGGGTGTCATTCCCGAGTGTAATCAAAGAATCCAGTCTTTAAAGCCATGGATCCTTTGATAGAATCGTTCGGGGATGACACTCTTTCTTGAGTTTTTCTTATGATTCACAATAATACTGAATAGTTACCAATTATATTGCTAACGCGTAATTAGCACCCTGCACAAATCACACAGCGCACCCCTTTGCACCCTGCTTAAGGGGTCGCCTCCCCGAGCAACTCCATAATATGCAGCACCTGAACCGGTAGATCGCGCTCACGCACCCCCCAGGCGAGCTGCAACTGACAACCGGGGTTGGCGGTGACCAGAATCTCGGCCTCGGTCTTTCTGACGTTATCGAGTTTACGATCAAGTACCTGCCGGCTCTCCTCGGAAAACTTCAGCCCCCAGGTCGCTGCACTTCCGCAACACCAGCTCGCTTCCTCCATCTCACGCAGCTCAACACCGGGGATCTGTTGGATCAGATCCCGCGGCTGACGAGAAATCGATTGCGCATGACAGAGATGACACGGTTCATGGTAAGTGACGGATTTTTGCACCGGCTTAAGCCCCCCGGTGCGGAGTCCAACTTCAGTGAGAAATTCGCTGACATCGCGGACTTTGGCGCGAAAAGATGCGAGTCTTTCATGCTCTGTCTCCCCGTCGAGGAGCTCTTCATACTCCTTGAGCGCAGCGCCGCAACCGGCACAGTCGGTCACGATGTAGTCGACATCGGCCTGCAAAAACAGATCGAGATTAAACAGCGCCAGTTCGCGGGCCGTCTGCCGATCCCCTTCTGAAAGATGCGGCGCACCGCAACATTTCGTCGCCCTGGGGGTGACCACATCAAAACCCTGATAAGCCAGAACCCGCACCGTCTGCCGTGAAACGTCGGGGTACATAAGGGTCATCACACAGCCGAGAAAAAAACCGATCCGGCCCCGTTTTTCGCCCACCGCTTCAGTTATTACCGGGAGTTGCGGCCGCAGCGGGGCTTTTAGTTCCGGCAGCATCCCTTCGGCTTTCTCCATCCAGGCCGGGCCGAGCTTCAGTGCTTTGGAGTGACGGACCAGCCACTGAATCCCGAGACGCTGATAGAGACGTGCCGGGAGCATCGATCTCTCCATAAGCTCTGGATCGGGGAGCATTCGCTGCAGAATAAATTTGCGAAAACTGTTGCCGACATGCCCGAGGGGCACCTGCTGATGGGATTGACTGCGGCAGATCTCCATCACCTCACCGGCCCTTACCCCCGACGGGCAGGCGGTAGTGCAGGCGCGACAATCAAGACAAAAGAACGCCTCCTGCTTGACCGCATCGGTGAACTCCAGCTTCTGCTCGGCGACCGCTCTGGCCAGCGCCACCCGGCCGCGCGGACTGGAACGCTCCCGACCGGTCAGCGCGAAGGTCGGGCAGGTTGGCAAACAGAAACCGCAGCGCATACACTGCAGCACATCTTCGTATTTTGGGGCATCCAGCTGTGTGAAATTGCCGAGTTTCTCTTTAGTGCGAGACACAAAAACCCTCCTCGACCTGCGACTGGGTAGAGGGATCATCGTCGCTGAAAATCTTTCCGGGGTTTAACATCCCCTTCGGATCGAAAGCGTTTTTGATCCGCTTCATCACCTTGACCCCACCGGCTCCGATCTGCCGGGCCAGATACTCCTTTTTTGCCAGACCGATGCCGTGTTCACCGGAGACCGTCCCCCCCCAGGCGAGAACCTTGTCGTAAAGATCGTCATAGAAAGCGTGGGCGCGCTGCATCTCTTCGGCATTGCGTTCGTCACACAAGACCGTCGGGTGCAGATTGCCATCGCCGGCATGGCCGAAGGTGCCGACCGTCAGCTTGTATTTTGCCGTCAACCGCTCAATCTCGGCAAAGGTTTCGGCCAGCATTGAGCGCGGTACGGTCGCATCTTCAAGCAGAGTGGTCGGCGAGACCCGGGCGAGAGCCGAGAGGGCGGTGCGGCGAGCCGCCGCGAGCTTCCCCGCTTCCTCAGCATCTTTGGCGATATGAATTTGCGCCGCCTTGACCTGCCGCAGGATCAGATCGACCTTCTGCGCATCCTCCTCAACCATCGCCGGATGCCCATCGACCTCGATCAGAAGCAGCGCCGCCATCTGTCGCGGCAGGCCGATCTTGACATAATCCTCAACACAGTTGATGGTCGCCTTGTCCATGATCTCCATGGTCGACGGGATGATCTTGGCGGCAATAATTTTTGAGACCGCCTCTCCAGCCGCCCTGATATCATCGAAGTAGGCAAGGATTGTCCGCTTGGCCTGCGGCGGCGGGATCAGCTTGACGGTAATCTCGGTTATGATCCCGAGAGTCCCTTCCGAGCCGACCAGCAGATCCTTGAAAGCGTAACCGGCGACATCCTTGACGCTCTTGCCGCCGGTAGTGAGCAGACTCCCATCGGGGAGCACGCACTGGAGGGCCATCACATAATCGCGGGTAACGCCGTACTTCAAGCCGCGCAGACCACCGGCATCCTCCATAACGTTTCCGCCGAGGGTTGAAATTTTCTGGGAACCGGGATCGGGGGGATAGAAGAGCCCTCTGGCTGCGGTGGCATTGAACAGATCGAGAGTAATGACGCCGGCCTCGCAGGTGGCAGTCAGATTCTCCTCGTCGATCTCCAGAATCCGGTTCATCCGATTCAGGCAGAGCACCATACCGCCTTTGACCGGCACACTCCCGCCGGAGAGACCGGTCCCCGACCCTCTCGGTACGATCGGCAACCCTTCGCGCCCTGCAATCTCCATAGCAGCCAGAACCCCCTCGCGGCTGGTCGGGTAGACCGCAACTTCAGGGAGACAATGAATACCGGGCGTCGAATCATAACCTAAAACCAGCAGATCTTCCTTCTCACTGGCAACATTTTCTGCACCGAGCTTTTCAATCAGCTGCTCAATGGCCGTCTTTGAAATCATCGTCATTTCCTTAAATACTTCGCAACGGAGAAACGTCTCTTCCGAGTCATCATGGCCGCCAGGGGCAACATCGCCAGCTCAGAACCCTTCCTCATGAAACCCTGCCGGAATCCTTACAACCAGCACCGGCACGGTTGCACGGTGCAGCACTTTGCTCGTCGTGCTCCCGAGCATCGCATCTCCGAGAACAGTCTGCCGATGCGACCCCATAATAATCAGATCTGCATTGAGTTCTCTGGCGACTGACAGAATAGCCTGGGCTGGCGAACCGTCTTCGATACGGATGTCACTGAGCCGCTTTGCGCAGAGCGGATCGAGGCCGCATTCCTTTGCGCAGAGCCGTTCGATCCGGTCTCGCAACTGCTGTTTCGCCTGAGTCAGTGCCTTGCTGTGGATCTCTTCCGACTGCGCATGGGAGATATGCAATTCCACCAGACTCCGGGCAAAGGTCGACAGAGTTTCGAGCGCCGAAACGGCGACAATCTCTGCGTCATGCTCCTTAGCCAGTGCCAGAGCATAACGATAGACGTGAGGAGCCCCTGCCCCCATCCCGGTCGCGTAAAGAATTTTTTTAATTTTCGGCAGCATTATGACTCCTCTTTTCGATGCGTGATTATCTGCCGAAGAAAACATCCGGCAGGTAAGTAATAATCTCCGGGAAAACGACTAGAGAGACCAGGGCCGTAATCTGGATGGCAACAAAGGGGAGGATCCCCCGATAGACATCCCCCATGGAATATTCCGGCGGCGCGACCCCCTTGAAATAGAAGAGAGAATAGCCAAACGGCGGGGTCAGAAAAGAGGTCTGCAGATTGATGCAGATCATCATGGCAAACCATAAAGGGTTGAAGTTCAGGTCCATGGCAATCGGAGTGAAGATCGGAACCACCACCAGCAGAATCGCTGCCCAGTCGATAAACATCCCCATAAAGAAGACCACCGCCATCATTATGGTAAAGACCACATACGGGCTGACATCCATTCCGAGCAGTGTGTCGGCGACGACATCGCCCCCCCCCATGCTCAAAAAGACCACGGAGAAGAATTTACCCCCAAGAAACAGGGCCATGATCATGGCAGTGGTGCGCGCCGTCGAGATGCACGACTCGGAAATAACCGTCCAGTTCAGTTTGCGCGACACCAACGCCAGCAACAGTGCACCGACGCAACCGAGCGCCGCTGCTTCGGTCGGGGTGGCAACTCCGGCGAGGATGGTCCCCATGACCGTGAGGATCAAGCCGAATGGCGGCACAAAGTTCTTCATCGTCATGGTGAACTTCTGCATGTTGGTGGCGGTGCGGTCTTCCATGGGGATTGGCGGACCAAGCCTGGGGCTCATGTAGCAGCGCACGCCTACGTACAGCAGGTACATCCCCGAGAGCAACAGGCCGGGGAGAATTGCAGCGGCAAACAGGTTGCCGACCGAGGTCTCTTTTTGTCCGGTCAAGCCGCCATAGACAACCAGCATGATCGAAGGGGGGATCAGAATACCCAGCGTTCCGGAAGAACAGATGATCCCTGCTGACAAGGCGCGATCGTACCCCCGTTTTAACAAGGCAGGTCCGGCCATCAGCCCCATGGCGACAACCGAAGCGCCAACGATACCCGTGGTTGCGGCAAAAACGGTGGAGACGACAATAACCGCCATCCCGAGCCCACCGCGCAGACCACCCAGTACGATATAGAGCGCTTCAAAAAGCCCCTCGGAAACTTTGGAGCGATCGAGAATCTGGGCCATAAAAATAAATAACGGAATGGCGACCAGGGTGTAATTAAGAAAAATCCCCCAGGCATTATTGGCAAACAGGCCCATCAACGCTTGAAGATCAAAGCCGTTGTCAATCAGGCCGAAGACGGTCGCAACTGCGGCCAGAGTGATTGCAAGGGGATGCCCCATGGCGATGGAGCCCATCAGGGTTAAAAACATCAGGATAGTGAGGACTTCTACACTCATTGGTATCTTTTCTCCCGGCTCAGACAGGTTTAGTGAGTCGTTTTAAAGGAACGAATATCCTGGATCAATTTGGCTACCCCTTGCAGGAAGAGCAGGACAAAACCGATGGCCATGAGCGTTTTGTACGGGTAAACAGCAGGTGCCCAGGAACTTGAAGCGTGTTCCCATTGCTGCCATGAAGTTGCTGCCATAGCGCAGGTGTAGTAAGTCAACAAGCCGATCGTCGGAATGAACAGAACCGTATTGGTGAAAATCCGCAGCTTTAGTCGCGGTTTTTCGGCAAGACGCGCTTCAAAAACATCGATTGAGACGTGGGTGTTATGTTTGTGCGCATAGGCCAGGGCGATGCTGTAGTGGACGCCGTAAAGAAAAACCGTCAGTTCGAAGGCCCAGGAGGTCGGTGCGTTAAAACCGTAGCGCATGATAACCTCCCAGACGACCACGCCGATCAGCGGCAGAACCAATAGCGACCCGTAGTAGCCTGTTTTTTCATTAAGGACGTCGATCGCCCCATCGATTTTGAACATGCGAAAACCTCGTATTTTGACAGTGTGCCGTCACCGGCGGCAAAGCAGCGGAGGGGACCTTAAAGGTCCCCCCGCCGGATTTAAGCGCGTGAATCACTGGAGCCGTTTGCCAGCGATGAAATCGTCGATCGGCCAAGGGGTCAGACCGCTGCGGATTTCACGCCAGTCAGCGAAATCTTTTTTAAACTGTTCCTGAGAGTCGAGGGTCTTTTTGACATCAGGATGCTTGGCTTTAACTTCGTCAAGATACTCTTTGGTCCGCTTGGCGAAAGCGGTAATCGCCTCGTCATCCATGCGGACGAATTCAACCTTCTCCTTGAATTTCTTGATCGCCTCGATGTTCAGCTGCTCCTGCCAGGCAGTCGACCAGAGTTGGGTCTCCTTGGCGGCGATGTCAACGATCCACTTCAGATCGGCGGGGAGTTTGTTGTACGAATCCTTGTTGATAAACAAAGCACACTGCACTGAAGGCTGATGGACGCCAGGCTCAATGACGTATTTGGTGATTTCGTCAAAACCCATCGGGTAGTTGATGGCCGGCGAAGAGAATTCGGCAGCATCGATGACGCCACGTTCCAGAGCCAGATAAACTTCGCCACCCGGTAGCGGGGTGACCGAAGCGCCGAGTGAATTCATGATATCCATGTACCAGCCTGGGGTGCGGACACGCATCCCTTTGAAATCAGCCATTTTACTCGCTTTTTTGTTGGAGAAGAAGCCCATTTCCTGACCACCGTTGCCGCCAGGCAATGCATAGAGGTTATAACGCCCGTAAAGCTCCTGCATCTGCTCAAGACCACCGCGCTCATAAAGCCAGATGTTGTACCCTTCCGTGTCGAGACCAAAAGGGACCGAGGCGAATGAGACGAAATTTTCGTTTTTCCCTTTCCAGTAACCAGGCCAGTCGTGGCCGATATCGGCCTGACCTTTACTGACCGCATCAAAACTCTCCATCGCACCGACCAGTTCACCGGCCGAGAAGAGCTTGATTTCGAGACGGCCGCCCGATGCCAGCGCAACCGAATCGGCAAAATGCTGGGCCATATCGTAGAAAAGCAGACCCTTGCTCCAGGGCATAACCATCTTCCACTTAAACTCTTCTTTTGAGGGTTTAATGGTGCGCAGCTCTTTTTTGACTGCCTCGTGGCGCTTGTCGGTGCCGAACTTTTCACGCTTGGCAGCAAAGGCATTTGGCGCCAGAGCCAGGACCAGAACCAGAGCCAAACCGATTAAAACTCTGAACTTTTTCATTCTTTCCTCCTCTTACATGGGTTAGGTGTACGTTTTTTTAGCTTTTCTTCTGCACATCGATAACTGGTAAGACCAATTTACGGTATTACCATATTGCAACAGTCTTTCCCCTGTCAAGAAAATATAACGCTGTTTTTAAAAAAATTCCAATTACGGCACGCTTTTGCTTTTGCCTCACTCTTTTGCGCACCTTTGCATGCAGCTCTTTGCGGCCTGGATAACGTCCGGATCAATTAGCGGTCCAGCCGCAGTCGATGGTAAGCATCGTACCGGTAATGCAGGCAGCCGAATCGGAACAGAGATAGTTCACCAGATCACCAACTTCGGATGGTTCGATCAGACGCTTGACGGCAGCTTTTTTCAGCATGATGTTGCTGATCACCGCTTCGCGGGGGATGCCGTGGGTTTTGGCCTGAGCATCAATCTGGCCGTCGACCAGAGGAGTACGAACATAAGCCGGACAGATCGAGTTGACAGTGATGCCGTGTGGTCCTCCTTCGAGCGCCGCGGTTTTGGTCAATCCGGTGAGGCCATGTTTGGCACTGACATAAGCGGCTTTGAATTCGGAAGCACGCAGTCCGTGGACAGAATTAATATTGATCACCCGCCCCCACGCTTGAGCCTTCATCCCGGGCCAGAGATATCTGGTCAACAAGAACGGGGCGGTCAGCATCAGATTGATGATAAAATCCCACTTCTCCTCAGGAAACTCCTCAATCGGAGCGACATGTTGTATCCCGGCATTATTGATCAGGATGTCGCACTGATTGTATCGGGTTAAAACCGCATCGGTCAGTCTCTTGCACCCGACGCGCGTACTCAAATCGGCCTGAAAAAAATCGCCGCCGAGCCGCTCTGCGGCGGCTTCACCATCTTTCTGATTGATATCGGCCAGCAGAACCTTGCGCCCCGAAGCTGCAAGCGCTTCGGCGGCGGCCAACCCGATACCGCTCGCCGCCCCGGTTACCAGGGCAATTTGTTGTTCTGACATCGTTATATGCTCCTTTAAGGAAGATCTAGAGTCGCGTTTTGAATTCACAACCGGTGCATCTTTTCAGCTCTTCCAGAGAGCTGAACGGCGATATTTCGATCAGGGTCATCCCGTTTTCATCGATTTCAAACACCCCTTTTTCGGTCACCAGCAGATCGACTACCCCTTTGCCGGTTACCGGCAGATTGCACTCAGGAAGAATCTTCGGACTGCCGTCCTTGGCGCAATGCTCCATCATAATGACGACTTTTTTGACCCCGGAGACCAGATCCATGGCACCACCTGGCCCTTTGACCATCTTTCCGGGGATCATCCAGTTCGCCAGGTCACCGGTGCGACTGACCTGCATGCCGCCGAGGACCGAAAGATCGATCTTGCCGCCGCGAATCATGGCAAACGATTCGGAGGAATCGAAGAAGGCGGCTCCGGCTATAGTGGTGATGGTCTGTTTGCCGGCATTGATCAGATCAGCATCGACCTTTTCGGCGGTCGGAAAGGGGCCGATCCCCAAAAGGCCGTTTTCCGATTGCAGGGTAATATCGATCCCCGCCGGAATATAGTTAGCGACCAGAGTCGGCATGCCGATGCCGAGATTGACATAGGCGCCGTCCTGCAGTTCGGCGGCGATTCGTCTGGCCATCCATTCGCGTTGCGGATCGATCTTGGCACTCCCGGCATCACCGGCGGCAAGGGTGCGCTGTTCGATCGGTTTGACGAAGCTGGCACCAAGCAGGATGCGGTCGACATAGATCCCGGGGATGTGGATCGTATCGGGGTCGAGACACCCGACCTCGACGATCTCTTCAACCTCGGCAACAGTGATCCGCCCCGCCTTGGCACACGCGGTATTAAAATTGTTAGCGGTCTTGCGAAAAATAAGATTGCCCGCCTTGTCGGCCTTCCACGCCTTGACGATGGCGAGATCGGCGGTGAGGCTCGATTCAAGAACATATCCTTTCCCATCAAACTCACGGGTCTCTTTCCCCTCGGTCAGAGCGGTACCAAAACCGGTACAGGTGAAGAACGCGGGGATCCCGGCCCCGCCAGCGCGCAGTTTTTCGGCCAGGGTCCCTTGCGGGGTCAGCTCCAGTTCCAGCTCGCCGTTTAAGAACTGTTTTTCAAAAGTTGCATTTTCACCCACGTAAGACGAAATCATCTTCTTGATCTGCCGGGTCTGCAGCAACAGACCGAGGCCGAATTGATCGACACCGGCGTTGTTGCTGATCACCGTCAGCTGCTTCGCCCCACTCTCCCGCAGGGCGAGAATCAGGTTTTCCGGTATGCCACAGAGGCCGAAGCCGCCGGCAGCAACAGTCATGCTGTCGCGGGTGAGCCCTTCTAACGCTTTGGTCGGATCGGTAAAAATCGGTTTCATAATTAAGATTCTCCTTGATTTGCGCTATTAACAGACGATCGTGCACCGCTTACTTTTTCCGGGCCAGCTGTTTTGTTTTTCTATCAACACGACTGCCACCCTCTTTACAAAAAGAGCAGCCCGAGTGAAATAATAACCCCGGAATAGAGCATTACAATCAGACAGTAGCCCATGATGTCGCGGGCACCCAAGCCTGCAATCCCCAGAGCAGGGAGAGCCCAGAACGGTTGAATCATGTTGGTCCAGGCATCCCCCCAGGCGATAGCCATTGCCGTCTTTGCCGCAGAAACACCGAGCGCAGCGCCAGCGGGCATCATGATTGGGGCCTGAACAGCCCATTGACCGCCACCGGAAGGGACAAAAAAGTTTACCAGACCAGCACTGAGAAAGGTAAAGAGCGGGAAGGTTGTGACCGTTGAAATATCGACGAACCAGCTGGACACCAGTCCGGCAGAGGAGATCCCGGCAGCATTGGCACCAACCATCATCCCCATGATCCCCGCATAAAAGGGGAATTGCAGAATGATCCCGGCAGATCCTCTGGTCGCGACAGTGATCGCATTGAGGAAGCGGCGCGGTGTGCCGTGCAGAATGATCCCGGCAAACAGGAACATAAAATTGACGATATTCAGGTTGAGTTGAAAGCCATTCTTGGCAAAGTAGTAGACGATAAAAGCGAGCCCCATCAGTCCGATCAGCATCGAGAAGAGCGGGCTGTTTTCCATCCAGTCCGCCGGAGTTTTCATTTTTTGGGCGGGGTCTGCTTGTGGAATCTGATCCTCCAGAAGCACCGGATCGACAGTGATGGTATTCGCCTCATCCGGATGCATAAAGCGATTGATTAAAGGGATGGTAATGAGCAGGACCAGAACGATAATCAGATTGAAGGAGGAGAAGAGGGTGCTGCTGGTCGGGATCGGATCGATCACAGCCCCTTTGGTGATCTTTGCCAGATCCGCCCCAGCGGTCGCAAGCTTCAGCGGAATCGAGCCGGAAATCCCTGCGTGCCAGACGAGGAAGCCGGTATAGGCCGAAGCTATCAGAAGGCGGTAATCGACCCCCTTGACTTCCCTGGCAAGCTGACGGGCATAGAGTGCGCCGACGACCAGACCAAAGCCCCAGTTGATCCAGCAGGCGATACTCGATACGACTGTCACCGCAACAATCGCCTGTAACGGGGTCTTGGCGGGCGCGGCCAGAGCGCGCAGCCCTTTTTGAATAACCGGCGCGTGGGCCAGCGTGTGCCCGGTGACCAGAACAAGAACCATCTGCATGGAAAAAGCCAACAGACTCCAGAAGCCATTATTCCAATGAATAACCATATCCATCGGACCTTGTCCGGTCAAAAAAATCCCGCCGGCAAAGACAATCAAGGTGAGAATAATACAGAACAAAAACGGGTCAGGGAGGTACCGTTGCACGAGTCTGACGCAGAGATTTGTGATTTTTTTAAACATGAAATTCCTCCTTGCAATGTCGACAGGACAGTCCGTTAAGCCCGCTTTATTCCCGGGCCAGAAATTTTATTAATCTCACAGCCGTTCGAAAAGTGCCGCTACAGCCTCTCCACCGCCGATACAGAGGGTGGCGAGACCATATTTTTCTTTTCTGAAATCCAGCTCTCTTAACAAGGTTGCAACCAGACGCGCTCCGCTGGCACCGACCGGGTGCCCGAGGGAGACGGCACCCCCATTGACATTGACCCGTTTTGCATCGAGACCGAGCAGTTTTATCGCCATCAGCGGGACGGCCGAAAACGCCTCATTGATTTCAAACAGACCGACAGCGTTCAGCTCCAGACCCGCCTTTGCACAACATTTGCGGATGGCGTCAACCGGAGCCTGTGCGAACTGGTCCGGGTGAATACTGTGCGTAGAACTCGCAATCAGACGGGCGATCGGTTTCAGGCCGTGGGTGGCAACCGCTTCGCCGCTGGCGAGCAGTGCCAGACCGGCGCCATCATTGATGGTTGAGGCGTTGCCTGCCGTAATCGTCCCGGTTTTGCTGAAAACCGGGTGCAGTTCGCGCAGTCTGTCGATATTGCCGCGAAACGGTTCTTCGTCAGAACTGATCGTCATATCCCCCTTGCGCGACGGCTTGACGACAGGGACCAGCTCCGCCGCAAAAGTGCCATTATTAACGGCAGCCTGCGCCAGAGTATAGGAGCGGACCGCATAATCGTCCTGCTCCGCACGGGTCAAGCCATGCCCGGCAATCCACTCTTCGGTAATTTCACCCATGTGGCGTTGTGAAAACGGATCTTGTAGAGCGTCATGAAGCAGAAGATCGATCGCCTCGGTGTTGCCGAGACGTTGCCCAAAGCGGGCTGTCGGCAGGGCGTAGGGGGCCAGAGACATACTCTCCATCCCACCGGCCAGAGCGAGACTGGAATCACCCAGACGAATTGAATCCGCCGCCAGCATCAGCGCCTTCAAGCCGCTCCCGCAGATCTTGTTGATGGTCATGGCATGAACGCTGTCCGGGAGTCCCGCCAGACGCATCGCCTGCCGGGCCGGGGCTTGGCCGACACCCCCCTGAAGCACCTGGCCAAGGATCACCTCATCGAGCGCAGAAGCTGAAATTCCGGTTTTCTGCAGAATCGCCTTAATGACCTGAGCCGCCAGAGTCGGGGCCGGGATTTCAGCGAGTTGACCACCAAAAGAGCCGAACGGCGTGCGCAAAGCTTCGACTACAAAGACCTCTCTCATTTTTTTGTTCTCCCTTCACCTAGTGAAATCGACAGACAAAGAATATCTCCTCTCGATTCATCCGATTGACAAGTTTACAAACAAACAGCGTTATGAATATTTAAAGGTTAAAAGCAAAGGTTGTGCCAGACATGAAAATATTCTCTGATTTTTTAATTTCCATATTAAAAGTACTATAATATCATCTAGTTACATTTGAAATTCAAAGCGGCAACAGCGTATCGATAGAGGCTAAAAATGAATAGGCATCAAAATATGTAGGGACTTGACTACACTCAAACAACACGCTACGATGTCAAAAATAGAATAGCGTTAAACAACTGACCGGTGACCTTTTTGGAATGAAGCAACAAAAAACAGCACGAGATCGGTCGATTAGCGTTAATCCGTCGGTTGATCCGTTTGGACAAAGAGGGGAACCGAAACCCGACCTGTCGCCAATCAGCTACATGTAGCTAAAAACTCTATCTGAACAGGGCACATTCATGAGCCGATCTTATCCGGAAGCAGAGCAGAAGCCGCTTTTAGCACGCGCCAGAGCAGAGGGGCAGCTGCAGAGCGTGCTTCGTCGTTTGAAGCTGGCCGATCTGATTTTTGATCATATCGAAAACGGAGCCGTTGTCACCGATGCCGACGGTTTCATCCTCTATTTCAACCACCCTTACGCCAGGTTTCTCGAAATAGAAGTCGAACAGGTGATCGGGAAACATGTTACCGAAGTTCTCGAAAACAGCCGGATGCATATTGTTGCGCGCACCGGCAAAGCCGAGGTGAATGAGATTTTCACTTATCGGGGGCGAGACATGGTCGTGCAGCGGATCCCGATTTTTGAAGGGGGCAAAGTTGTTGCCGTCTACGGGCAGATCATGTTTAAGCATGTCAGCGACGTGGGGCGATTGGCCAGCAACCTGAGTCTGCTCGAATCAAAGCTGAAACTGTACGAAAAAGAGCTGATCTCGCTCCGCTCCAGCCGTTACACCTTCGACAGTATCCGCGGCACCAGCCTTCCGCTTATCGAGCTGAAAGAGGCAGCCTGCAAGGCAGCGCTCACCGATCTGCCGATTCTGCTCACCGGAGAATCGGGAACCGGCAAGGAACTGTTTGCCCAGGCGATACACCAGGCGAGCTCGCGGCATAAATCCCCCTCCATCCATATCAACTGTGCGGCGATCCCCAAGGAGCTGTTTGAAGCAGAACTGTTCGGATATGCAGAAGGGGCCTTTACCGGGGCCAAGGCTGGCGGCAAGCCGGGGAAATTTGAACTCGCCGATGGCGGCACCCTGTTTTTAGACGAAATCGGCGAGCTCCCCCTCGAGCTGCAACCGAAACTGCTGCGGGTTCTCGAAGATAAACTTTTTGAACGGGTCGGGGGGAACCGGATGTTGAAAAGTGATTTTCGGATCATCGCCGCCACTAACCGCGACCTGGAGCAAATGGTCAGAAAAAAAGAGTTCCGGGAGGATCTTTTCTATCGTCTGAACGTTGTCCCGCTGCCGATCCCGCCGTTGCGGGAGCGCCGAGGCGATATTATCCCACTGGCGCGGCACCTGCTGAGCAAGATCGCCGACAACTACCCCGGCTCCCACTACGAAATGACCCCCGCCGCAGAGAAGATTCTGGATAGCTACCATTGGCCGGGGAACATCCGTGAATTACTCAATGTGCTTGAACGGACGGCCTTTACCATCGAAGGGAACTGTATCGAAGCCTGCGATCTCCCATTTTATCTGAGCCGGACAGCAATAGCTCCCTTGCGAAGTGGCCAGTGGGATCTATGTGCCGTAGTCGCCGAGGCAGAACGGGAGGCGTTGCGCAAGGCGCTGGAGCTGACCGGCAACAACAAGGCGCGAGCCGCAAAACTGCTCGGCATCCATCGCACCGTCCTCTACAAGAAAATGACCAAATATCAGATTCCATTAAACTGAGAACAATACCGCGTCAGACAAAACGGATAATTGCGGCATCTGTACTGGAATTTAATCTTGACAGGGAGAAGCTGTTCCATTTAAGGTAATTTGGTCAGACCATTTATGGAGGAATTATGGATTTCACTATTCCGTTCTCAACGGCTGCCGAAGCGGTAGGCGCAGAAGTTATCCGCTGCAAAAATCGAGAGCAGGCGATCGCTTATCTGCTTGATCAGCTCAAAGGGAGCGTGCTCTGCCCCGATTTTGCCAGCGGCAAACGGATCGGCCTGGTCGAAAAACTGCTCCAGGCCGGGGTGAAACCGATCTGTTCCGATTTTCGCATGCAGGCCGCCTCGGCTGCGGCGGGGATCACCGGCGCCAATTTCGGTATCGCCAACACCGGCACCATCGTTCTCGAAAGCAGCGATGAAGCGACTCGCCTCGCCAGCACCCTCCCCGAGCAACATTTCATCCTGCTCGATCCGGCGAAAATCGTTAGCGACGGCATCGCCGCGGTCCCCCATCTGCGCGATCTGCACCAGCGGGACGCACGCAACTATATCGCCTATATCACCGGTCCGAGCCGCACCGCCGACATTGAGCGGGTTCTGACGATCGGCGTACACGGACCGAAGCGACTGCATATTCTTCTGGTTTCGGGGATCTCTTCTGACTTCATGGAGAATTAAAAAATGGATAAAAATCGGAGCCAAAAATATAAAGCCCGCATCGATCAGGCGCTCGCCACCCCGAAGCTGCAACAGGCGCTGCATCAGTTTGGCGACGCCTACCTCCTCTCCCGCGAAAAGGCTTTTATTGGTCACGACTTTGAGGCTTTGCGCAGTCAGATCGCCGAAATGAAGGACGACGTTCGCGAGCAGCTCGACCATTATCTCGATGAATTCTGCCGGAATGCGACGGCTGCCGGTGCGACCATTTATCATGCCGCGACCGCCGAAGAAGCAAACGACTATATTGCCAGTCTGGCGGTGGCAAAAGGGGCGAAACTCGCCGTCAAAAGCAAAAGCATGGCGAGCGAAGAGACCCATCTGAACGTCGCCCTGGAGAAGGCCGGGATACAGGCGCTGGAGACGGATCTTGGCGAATGGATCATCCAGCTGGCAGGCCAGCGTCCGAGTCACATGGTGATGCCGGCCATTCACATGTTTAAAGAGGAAGTTGCCGAACTGTTCAGCAAAGAGACCGGTCGGCAAGAGCCTGCCGAAATCCAGCATCTGGTCGAGGTCGCCCGTCAGCAGTTGCGCCAGGGGTATCTCGATGCGGACATCGGCATCACCGGTGCCAATATTGCCGTCGCCGAGACCGGCGGCATCGCCCTGGTCACCAATGAAGGGAATGCCCGCTTGACCAGCACCCTGCCAAAAACGCACGTGGTTCTGGTCGGCATCGACAAGCTCGTCCCGACCCTCGAAGATGCGGCACGGATTGTCCAGATTCTCCCGAAGAACGCCACCGGTCAGCTTTTGACCAGCTATGTCACCTGGATTCGCGGCGCCGTGCCATGCGGTGAGACCAGCAAAGATCTGCATATCGTCCTGCTCGACAACGGCCGGCGAAAGCTCGCTGCGTCACCAGACTGCCGGGACGCCCTGCGCTGCATCAAGTGCGGCGCCTGCGCCAATGTCTGCCCGGTCTACCAGACCGTCGGCGGTCACGTCTTTGGCCATATCTATATCGGCGCCATCGGCATCATCCTGACCGCCTTCTACAACGGCCTCGATCAGGCGGCCGAACTGGTCCGGGCCTGCATCGGCTGCCGCGCCTGCGTCGCCGTCTGCCCGTCAAAGATCGACCTGGAGAGCATCATCCTGAGTCTGCGCGAACAGGTCGGTGATGAAGAGGGGATCGGCCTCGGCAAATCGCTGGTCTTCCGCAAGGTGATGCGCAATCGCAAGCTGTTCCACTCCCTGATCCGTGCCGCCAGCATCTTGCAGAAGCCGGTCAGCCGGGGCGAGCGAACCATCCGCCACCTCCCGCTCTTCTTCTCCTCCCTCACCGAATGGCGCACCCTCCCGACAGTGGCGGAAAAAGCGTTGCGTGACCAGTTTGACGATCTGGCGCAACCGCTCGAAAACCCGCGTTACAAGGTCGCCTTTTACGGCGGCTGCGCCAACGATTTTATCTATCCGGAGCTCGGCGTCGACCTGGTGACGGTGATGAACAAGTTGAATGTCCTGGTCCGTTATCCGAAAGAGCAGAACTGCTGCGGCGTCCCGGCCCTCTACTCCGGCGACAAGGAGACCGCGGTTGCGATGGCGAAGCAGAATATCGACGCCCTGCTAAAAGATGACCCGGACTTTGTGCTGACCACCTGCCCGACCTGCACCATGGCGCTGCAGCGCGATTTTGTCGAGCATCTGGCCGATGACCCGGCCTGGGCCGAGAGAGCGAAACGCCTCGCTGCGATCACCGTCGATGCCGCCGGTTTCATCGTCAACCAGCTGCAGGGAGCCGACGCGTTCAAGGAGCTGCCGGGGAGTGAAAAAGTGACCTACCACGACTCCTGTCACCTCAAGCGGGGGGCCGGTGTCTGGCGGGAGCCGCGCGCATTGATCGAAGCGGCAGGAGACGAACTGATCGAGATGGCGCACGCCGATCGCTGCTGCGGTTTCGGCGGCTCCTACTCCTTTACCAGCCACCCGGACATCTCCAAAAATATCCTCAATGACAAAATCAAAGATATCGAGAAGAGCAACGCCGACTGCGTCGCCATGGACTGCCCCGGCTGTCTGATGCAGATTCGCGGCGGGCTGGAGAAACAGAATCTGCCGACCCGGGCGCTGCATACGATTGAACTGCTGGCACAAAAACTGCGGCGCTGATTAACAAACGACAATTATAAAAAAAAGCGCAAAAGGCTCACCCCTTTTTGCGCTTTTTTTATAAAAACTTGTCGTGATTACTCAGCATCTGACTCAAACCGCACAGCATGCGGGTTCGGACCAACCTTAGAACCCCTCTTCGTAGTAACCATCGGGAATCCGTACCACCAGAACCGGCTGGGTGGCCTGATGCAAAACCTTATGCGTCGTCGAGCCCAGCAGCGCATCACCGAGAACCGTATGTCGATGCGACCCCATGATAATCAGATCAACATTGAGCTCCTTGGCGACGCTCAGCACAGATTGAGCTGGCGGGCCGTCTTCAATCCGGATCTCTCTGAGCCGTTGCGTACAGTCCGGATCATTCCCACACTCCCTGGAGCAGAGCTGCTTAATCCGCCCTATGAGCTTCTCCTTGGCTTGAAGATGCGCCGTACGCTGAAGCTCTGCGCGTTGCGCCGGGGGGATATGAATATCGACCAGACCCTGGGCATATGGCGGCAGAGCTTCAAGCGCCGAAACAGCCACAATCTGCGCATCGTGCTCTTTTGCCAGCGCCAGAGCGTAACGGTAGACATGCGGAGCCCCCGCCCCCATCCCCGTAGCATAAAGAATCGTCTTTATTTTCGGAATCATTTTATCTTCTCCTTACTTTTGCCGCTGAAAATAGCTAAACACTGAGACCGGCAACCGGTTCAAGCAACTAATGAAACAAAAAAACGCAAAACAATTTTACCATGATAAACAGTGCGGCGAGTCCTATTATTAAAATAATTGAGCCGTTTGAAAATGGCTTAAAATCGTCTGGTAAAGGTCAATTCAGGATTGATCTTCCTCAACGCGGCTGCTCGAGCACCCCTTGCGCGATCAGTTCCGAACGCAATTTTTCAACCCGTTTCCGGTTGACTCCGAAATCGAAGTAGCCGAGCCGGGCGGCCGAGCGGATTGCAATCAGTCTTTCTGTCGGGCGCAAATGCAGCTCCAGATCATCGACAAAACCAAAGACTGTGCTGCGACATTCCACCCGCACATAGTGGTTTTCGACGCGGGTAACTTTTGCCCCCGGCAGTGCCGCGACGGCTGCTTGCGCGGCTTGCCAGGCGTCTTCGGCTGAAACTGTCAAGCGCAACGGCTCGATTTGCTGTCCGG
The DNA here is from genome assembly GCA_014859615.1 of Desulfuromonadales bacterium. Taxonomy (GTDB): domain Bacteria; phylum Desulfobacterota; class Desulfuromonadia; order Desulfuromonadales; family UBA2294; genus Kmv16. Next base: position 21,860 of record JACUTX010000003.1, read on the forward strand.
TCTCTGCCGCGTCACTGGAGACACAATTGGGCGAACTGGGACAGGCCGCCAGTTTATCATTGTAGAGACCAAGTGTGGTCATCGATGTTCCTCCACTACAGGCCGCAAGCAGCAGGCAGGACAACAGTAGCAGTGTCGTGTCCACTCTACGCAACGCCTGTGTCATCAGAGTTCCTCGCCACCGATCAGGCTAAGCGTCTTTTCCACCGCAAAGTAAACCATAAACTTGCGCCCCTTGGCCTGATCTTCTTCCGGCGTCAGGGAGCGTCGCGTCAACTGCTGGATTAACTGCTGATTCTCATCTTCGCGAATCTTTTTCAGGAACAGCCGCACCCCCTGGTAGCCTCCTCCTGACTCGATAAACAGGTAGGTGGCATAAGGGTTTTCCTGCAGATTTTTGTGCGTCAAGCGTTCGCGCATGATCATCGCCAGACTGCCATCAGCCAGCAGATGGGGGCGTGAATAGATAGCGCTGTCCACCCGGCCGTTAGCGTCGGCTGTCGAGATAACTCCGGTGCCAGTCCGGTTGGCAAAATATTCTTTGAGATCCATAAAAAACTCCTGTCAGTTGCTCGGTGTGACCCGAGGATCGTTGAAGTGTCTGCGGACCAGCTGCGGTATCAGCTGCAAGTCGGTGCAGATCAGCAGGTTGGGAAGACTGGTGAACTGGTGCACCGCGTGCCCGCCGGCAATCAGTTTGATTTTCTGGTCGAGCTGCTTGCGCAAACTGCCTAAATCCTGCTTTGCCTGGCGTGGCAGATAGTGAGAACTGAACGAGAGGGCCACGCCGGCAACGCCCAGCTCATGTGCCAGCCCGGGGACTTCAGAGAGCGGCAGCTCTTCATTCAACCAGATACAGTTGATGCCAGCGCTGTTAAAGGCTGCTGCCGCCAGCAGCAGCCCGAGCTTGTGACGTTCGCCGCTTAAGGTCAGAAACAGCAGCTGCGGATGATCGGTGTTCGTTGGTGCAAACAATTCGGTTTTAAGTAGTTTCTCCAGCTGATCGGAGAGCAGATGTTCACGGGCTATACTGATGTTACCCGTTGTCCAACGGTGGTCAAGCAGCTGCAACAGGGGCACAGCAATTTCCTGGATGAATCGGTGCAGGCCGAGTTCTTCCCGCATAGCTGTGATCGCCTGTGCAATCTGCTGCGGCGCCAATGCATCGATCAGTCGCTGTAGCCGTTTATCGCTCGGCTGGCCCTGATCGAGCAGACTTTGCAGCTGTGCGCGGCGTTGTTGCTCGGTGAGGGTGAAAATTTTTCCCGGCCGCAGACCAAAATTCATCAGATTTTTGACCAGCTGCAGCGCTTCAACCTGGTCCTGGGCATAGCTGCGATGGCCACGGGCATCGCGGCCAGGAATCGGAAACCCATAACGGCGCTCCCAGATCCGCAAGGTGTCGATGCCGATACCGATTTCTTTACTGAGTTGCTGAATTTTCATTTTTGTCCTAGACAAAATAGTATTTATCAGAATAATATATGAAAAAGAAAAAAGAACAAGCATAAAATCGCAACAAAAAAAGAACAATCAAGCGGCCAGAGTCTTTGGCCTGCAGTTTAGACTCGCAGTGAAGTCACGGCGTTAAAATATAAAGGTAGGGAGTTGCTCTGCTGGTTCAGTTAGTCAAAAGGAAAAGGAGACAAGCATGTTCGTTTATTACTTGAAGCTCTACCTGCTGACGATCCCGGTTTTTTTTGCCATCGATCTGCTCTGGCTGGGCATGGTGGCGAAGAATTTTTATCAGCACAATCTTTCCCACCTGCTCAACCCGGCAGTCAACTGGCCGGCAGCACTGCTGTTCTACTTTGTCTATATCGCTGGTATCATCCTGTTTGCCGTCAAACCGGGGCTGGATGCGCAATCGCTGGCGAAAGCCGCGCTCTGGGGGGCGCTGTTCGGGTTTTTTACTTACGCCACCTACGACCTGACCAACCTGGCGACCCTGCGTGATTGGCCGATCAGGGTCGTGATGGTCGATATCGCCTGGGGAACCCTGCTCTGTACCCTGGTTGCCAGCGGCAGTTATCTGCTCGGCCGCTGGATCAGTTGACGCTTGCCACGGGAGTAACACATGAAAATCTCAACCTTGCTTTGTAGCCTGCTGATGCTGTTCGGTTGCACCGCCGCCCCCAAAGGGATAACCCCGGTCGCGCCTTTCGACCTGGAACGTTATCTGGGGACCTGGTACGAGATCGCCCGCCTGGATCATCGCTTCGAGCGCGGCCTCAGCCAGGTCACGGCGACCTACAGCAAACGTACCGATGGCGGGATCGACGTCATCAACCGCGGTTACAACAGCGTGACCGGTGAGTGGAAAACCGCTACCGGGAGAGCTTATCTCCTCGGTTCCCCGCAACAGGGGAGTCTGAAGGTGAGCTTTTTCTGGCCCTTTTATGCCGGCTACCACGTAATTGCGCTTGATCAGCTAAATTATGCCTACGCGATGGTCAGCGGCCCGGATCGGGATTATCTGTGGATCCTGTCTCGGACCCGGACGCTGGATGCGGCAACACGGCAAAAACTGCTGAACCGGGCGAGCGAACTTGGATTTGCCAGCGATCGTCTGCTTTTTGTCGAGCAGCAGGAATAACGAAATGTCCGTGCAAAACTGGCGGCGCGTAATCTGTTGTTGAGAAGGTATTGATCAGTATGAATCTTTTCACCTTTGCCATCTTAAGTCTGCTGGTCTTTATGACCCTGCTGTTTGGTCTCGCGCTTCGGGTCAAAGATAACAGCATCGTCGATGTCGGCTACGGTCTGGCGTTTGTGCTGGTCGGATGGAGTAGTTACTTCTATCAGGGCAATTCTCACTCTCGGCAACTGCTGCTTCTGGCGCTGATAACCATCTGGGGGGTGCGCTTGGCCGGGCATATTTTTATGCGCAAGCAGGGTGAAACCGGCGAAGATTTCCGTTACCGGCAGTGGCGTAAGGAGTGGGGGAAGACTTTTGTCTGGCGCAGCTTCCTGCAGATTTTCATGCTGCAGGGTGCAGTGGTGTTTATGGTGTCGCTACCGATTTTGCTGGTGACTCATCAACCTGGTGGCGACCTCGGAGTGTTCGATCTGCTGGGGGTTAGTATCTGGCTCATCGGTTTTGTCTTCGAGGCGCTCAGCGACTGGCAGCTGCTGCGTTTCAAACGCAATCCCGATAACCGCGGCAAACTAATGCAGACGGGTCTCTGGCGCACCACCCGTCACCCCAACTATTTCGGCGAGGCGACACTCTGGTGGGGAATCTTTCTGATCGCCTGCAGTGCTCCGCTTGGTTGGCTGGCGGTCATCAGTCCGCTGCTGATTAACCTGCTGCTACTGAAGGTCTCGGGGATTCCCATGCTTGAGGCCAAGTATGCCGGCAATCCGCAGTTCGAAAGTTATAAAAGTCAGACCAATGCGTTTTTCCCATGGTTTCCGAAAACTGATCGGCGGGAGATATGAAGATGGAGAGCAGAAAAAATCTGAAAATTGCAGTGATCGGCGGCGGGGTTGCCGGTATCGTCAGTTCCTATCTGTTGCAGCAGAAACATCAGGTGACGCTGTTCGAGCAGAACGACTATCTCGGCGGGCACACCAACACGATCGAGATGACCGACGGCCCGGACGCCGGCTTGGCAGTTGATACCGGCTTTATCGTGTTGAACGATGCGACTTATCCGCTGTTGCAAAAATTTCTGGCACGACTGGGGGTCGCTACCCGTGCTGCAGAGATGTCCTTCGGCTTTGCGTGCCTGCAGAGCGGACTGGTTTACGCTGGTAACAGCCTGAATGGTCTGTTTGCTCAGCGGCGCAATCTGGTCAACCCCGGATTTTATCGTTTTTTATGGGAAATCAATCGCTTTAACAACAACGCCCGTCAGGAGCTTGCGGCCGGTTCTGTCCCTGCCGTGACCCTCGGTGACTACCTGCAACAGAAACACTATTCAGCTTTTATGGTCAATCATTATCTGCTGCCGATGGCGGCAGCGATCTGGTCGACACCGGCGCTGCGGGCCGCCGACTTTCCGGCCGAAGCATTCCTGCGCTTTTTCCTCAACCACGGCCTGTTGTCAGTGCGCAACCGGCCACAGTGGCAGACGGTGGTCGGCGGCAGCATTGCCTATGTGAAAGCTTTCCGGCGGGAGTTTCGCGGTGAAATTCACTTGAACGCTGGCGTGGCAAAGGTTGATCGCGAAACGGATAACGTGCGGCTGCAGTTTGCTGATGGTCGCAGCGAGCAGTTCGACCGGGTGATCATCGCCACTCACGCCGATCAGGCGCTGCGCCTGCTTGGTGACCCAAGCGACCGGGAGCAGCGGCTGCTGGCACCCTGGCAGTATCAACTTAACCACACCGTGCTGCACACCGATGCATCCGTGCTACCCAAACAGCAGAGAGCCTGGTCAGCCTGGAACTTTACCCGCGAAGCTGGCGACCACGCAGACACTCAGCCGGTTTTCGTAAGCTATTACATGAACCTGTTGCAGGGGCTGCGGGCGCAGCGAACCTATTGCGTCACCCTCAACCGCCCGGCAAACTTTCGTCCTGAAACGGTGATCGCCGAATTCAACTACCAACACCCGCAGTACAGTTTCGCCGCGCTGGCGACGCAAGCCGAGCTGCCGACCCTCAACGGCCAGCGCAACAGCTGGTTCTGCGGCAGTTACTTCGGCTACGGCTTCCATGAAGATGCAGTCCGCTCAGCGGTGGCTGTCGCCGCTGATTTCGAGGTCCACTTATGAACTCATTCATTTATCAAGGCGAAATACATCACGCCAGGCTGGCAGCGGTGCGGCACAGTTTCAGCTATCCGGTCTACTTCTATGCCTTCGATCTGGATGAGTTGCCGCAGCTCGCACGCTACAATCCCCTGTTCGGCTATAACCAGCTGCGGCCAGTCGCCATTCACGACAAGGACTATCTGCGTGGCGGGGATGAACCGCTGCGCACCAAGCTGATTAATGCGTTGCGCGAATTCGGCATCAGCACGGCCATTGGCCGGGTGATGCTGGTTACATCAGCACGCTATTTCAACTATGTCTTTAACCCGGTCAGTTTCTTTTACTGTTACCACGAAGAAGCAGAACTGCTCTGTGTGCTGGCGCAGGTCAGAAATACTTTTGGCGAAATGCATCTCTATCTGCTTTCGCAGCCAGCGGCTGAGCCGGTTGCTGGCCGGCTGGTGTTCGCCAATGACAAGCAGTTTCACGTCTCGCCGTTTTTCAGCCGAGACGGACACTACCAGTTTCAGCTGACCGAACCGCAGCAGCAGCTCGATAACCAGATCCATTTTTATCAGGCGGGGCAACTGGCCTTGATTGCGCGACTTCGGGGACAGGCCCGGCCGCTCACCACCAGCAGCTTACTGAAAACTATCCTCAAACATCCGCTCAGTGCCAGTCTGACCATGCCGCGTATCCTCTGGCAGGCGGCCAGACTGTACTGGCAAAGGAGGCTTCCTGTGTATAACAAGCCGGTTCCCGATCACGCCATGACCATCCGCCCCGTTGCACCAAATCTGCTCGACAGAATCGGCATGACCCTTTGTTTCAAGTTTCTTTCTCGCTTGCCGCAAGGAGAGCTGCAGGTGACCCTGCCAGACGGCAGCCATTTTTGCTTCGGACCGGCCGGGACGCAACCTGTCTTGCAGCTGAAAGTCCACGAGTACCGGTTTTTCCGCCGGGTGATGTTTGCCGGAGATATCGGTTTTGGTGAAGCCTATACGGATGGCGACTGGACGACTGACGATCTGCCGCGGCTGCTGACCCTGCTGGCGGCCAACGAGGCGGTCATGGATGATCGCAGCATTTTGACCGCAACCCTCGGCCGCTGGGTCAATTTTCTGCGCCATCTGCTGCGGGCCAACACCATCAAGGGGAGTTCGCGCAATATTCGTGAGCACTACGATCTGAGCAATGATTTTTTCGCCACTTTCCTTGATCCGAGCATGACCTATTCCGCCGCGCTGTTCAAAACAGCGACCGACAGTCTCGGCCAGGCGCAGCGGAACAAGATCGAGACGATCATCGCTAAGGCTGGCATCAGCAGTGACGATCATGTGCTTGAGATCGGTTGCGGCTGGGGCAGTTTTGCTATCGAGGCGGTGCGTCAGACCGGTTGTCGCCTGACCGGCATCACCCTCTCGCCGGAACAGTTGCGCCTGGCGCAACAGCGGGTCAAAGAGGCGGGGTTGGAAGATCGTATCGATCTGCAGCTGTGCGATTATCGGCATGTCGCCGGGCAGTACGACAAGATTGTCTCAATTGAGATGCTCGAAGCGGTCGGACATGCCAGCATGCCAGCGTTCTTTGCCTCCTGCGACAAGGCTTTAAAGCCAGGTGGCAAAGTGGTGATCCAGGTGATCACCATACCGGATCGCAAATACCAGGCCTATCGTTACAGCTCTGACTGGATCCGCAAACACATCTTTCCCGGTGGCCATCTGCCGTCGGTGGAGGTGCTGGCCAAGGCAATGGCGGCCGGTTCGCGCCTGAATATCACCAGCCTGCAACAGTATGGGCTCGACTACGCACAGACTCTGGTGGTCTGGCGACAGACATTGCTCGCAAAGCGCCAGCAGATTATCAAGCTCGGTTACGGCGAGGATTTCCTGCGCAAGTGGGACTACTACTTCGCCTACTGCCAGGCCGGTTTCGCAACACGGATCATCGATCTGGCCCAGCTGGTGCTCGAGAAGCCGCAAAGCGCTTGAGCGGAGTCTTTATGCTGTCGTTACCTATGAGCAAGCTCATCAATCTTGTCCTCTACCAGCTTGGCTGGTTCAGCTGCGTGCTGGGTGCGGCATACGGATTTCCGGTCACTGGTGCCATCGGTGCGTTGTCACTGATCGCGCTTCACCTGCTGCTGACTGATCGGCCGCAAGCGGAAGCGCAACTGCTACTCTGCGCCGCCCTGCTCGGGATTCTTATTGACAGCTCGCAGCAGGCTTTGGGTGTTTTTCGTTTCAAAACCGACCCGGGCTGGCCACTCTGGTTACCCTTTTGGGTTGTTGTCGTCTGGGCGCAGTTTGCCACCTTGTTCCGCACTGCACTGCACTGGCTGTCCGGGCGCTATCTGTTATCAGCACTGTTAGGTCTGGTCGGTGGACCGCTCGCTTATGGGGGTGGCGTACGGCTGGGCGCGGCCCAGTTCGGCAGCAATCTCCCTTTCAGCTTGATCAGCCTGGCGCTGGTCTGGGCATTGGCGACGCCATTGCTGTTCTGGCTCAGTGCCAGACTGGAACCCCGCGAAGGGCGCTATCGTCGCCTTGCCGTCAAAAAAGACCAACATGATTAAAGAGCTGCTGACCCCAATATCCGCGCTCATCGCCCTGAAAACCACAAGCCGCTTCGAGGCTGAAAATAGTCATCGGCAGTGAAGATCACACGTGATTGAGCAGCTTGAGTTCGCGCGGATGCGGGTTAAGATAGAGCTGTTGCTTGAGGTAGGGCTGGTCGTACTTGAGCACAAAGTGGTTGAGTAAGGTGATCGGCACGATAAGAGGCACCAGGTCATTGCGGTAGTCGTCGATCAGTCCCAGGGCCTCCTGCTTTTCGGCGCTGCTCAGCTCGCGCTTGAAGTAGCCGAGAATATGCTGCAGCACATTGACCTGTTTGCGTACTGTGGTACTCAGATGCAGTGCCGCTTGCAGAAGCTCGTTATACTGGGCAAGGAAGGTCGAGAAGGGCAGAGCCTTGCTTTGAGCGACCAGCCGCCCCATCTCGCGATAATGTTTTTCGCTGTGGGAGAGAATCAGATATTTGTGCCGGGTGTGGAAGTCGACCACCGCGCCGTAACTGTTTTTTTCAGCAAGGGCCTGCCGCAAACGTTGCAGGGTAAAGACCCGGGTGATAAAGTTTTCACGCAGCTTGGGGTCGTTGAGACGACCATCTTCTTCAACCGGCAACAGCGGGAAATACGCCATAAAGGCGCGGGCAAAGAAACCGACCCCCGACTTCTGAGGGATGCCATGATGATCGTAAAGCTTGACCCGCTCCATGCCGCTGCTGGGGGAACCCTTTTTAAAGATGAAGCCGCAGAGTTCATCCGTTTCGAGTGCACGCACGCGGCGCTGTGACCAAGCCTCCATCGCTTCGCTGATATCTTCACCCGTCTTGCTGAAGACCAGTCGCGGCGCATCCGGTTCGCCGACCTGACGCAGGGCGGGTCTTGGCGTCGGCAACCCCAGCTCAACTTCGGGGCAGACCGGGACAAAATCGAAGTAAACCCCGAGGGTATTGACGATAAAACGGTCAAGCTTGTGCTGACCGTCAAAACGTACCTTCTCACCAAGCAGGCAGGAGCTGATACCGATACGGATCTTTTCATTTGACATGGCGCCTCCTGTCATGTTTGACGAGTGGAGCAGACTCAGAACAAATAATGCCTGTAAAGGAGATCTTTAACAACCATGAAAACTCACCCTCCCCTGCCGATTCTTCTCCTCGGTGCCACCGGCTATATTGGCAGTCGTTTGGTTCCACGCCTGCTCGACGCCGGTTATGCGGTGCGTGCCATGGTTCGCAATCCCGAGAAGCTGGCCGGTCGGCCTTGGGCCAAACACCCGCAACTGGAAATTGTACGCGGCGATCTGTTTGATCTGTCAAGCCTCGACGACGCCTGCAAGGGGTGCCAGGCAGCCTTCTATCTGGTTCACTCCATGAACCCCGAAGTCAGCGATTTCGCCTCTGCTGATCTCGAAGCGGCACAAAATTTTGCCTATTCGTCCGCGAAAGCCGGACTTGAACAGATCATTTACCTTTCAGGGCTGGGGGACGACTCCACCCCCTTGAGCCATCACCTGCGTTCCCGCACCGAAACCGGCGAAGAACTGCGCCGTGGATCTGTTCCGGTGACAATTTTGCGGGCAGCGATGATTATCGGCTCGGGGAGTGCCTCCTTCGAGATTCTGCGTTACCTGGTTGAGCGCCTGCCAATCATGATCACACCCCGCTGGGTACAGACCCGCTGCCAGCCGATCGCAGTGCGTAATGTTCTGTACTATCTCATTGGTTGTCTTAAACAGCCTGAAACCCGTGGCGAGACCTTTGATATCGGCTGTGATGAGATCCTCGACTACCGCATGCTGATGCGCATCTATGCCGAAGAAGCCGGCTTGCCGCGACGGCTGATTCTGCCGGTCCCTTTTCTCACCCCGCGCCTCAGCTCCTACTGGATCCACCTGGTTACGCCGGTGCCGGCTGCGCTTGCCAAACCCCTTGCCGAAGGGCTGAGCTGCCCGGTTCTGGTGCAAGACAGGCGGATTCGCGACCTGATTCCGCAGGAAATTTTCAGCTGTCGTACCGCGATCCGTCTCGCCCTCGAACGGATTCGTGAACAGCATATCGAAAGTGCCTGGTACGATGCCGGACAGCTCCCCCCGGTGGAATGGATCAACCCCGGCGACCCGACCTGGGCGGGTGGCGCCATGTACGTTGATGCGCGGGAAGTGGTGCTGGAAGCTTCTGCCCTGCAAGTCTGGGAAACTCTCAGCCGCATCGGCGGTGAAAATGGTTGGTTTTTCGCCGACTGGCTCTGGCGTCTGCGCGGACGGCTCGACAAACTCGTCGGCGGGGTGGGCTTACGTCGTGGTCGGCGTGACCCGCAACAACTGGCGGTCGGCGATGCTCTTGACTTCTGGCGGGTGGCGCGGGTCGATGAAGCCCGGCGACTGATGCTGGTGGCCGAAATGAAATTGCCGGGTGAAGCCATTCTGACCTTCGAGCTGCACGAAAATGGCGCTTCGACACGCCTGGTTCAACGAGCCTGGTTTCATCCGCAGGGTCTGCTCGGCATGATCTACTGGTGGCTGGTGGTCCCGCTGCATCACTTCGTCTTCAATGGTATGCTCAAGGGGATCGCCAAAGACTGCGCGGGAAAAATCGTCACCGGCCCCACGAAAATATCCGAATGAGCCCCGATACTTATTATAGACCGGCAATCCGAGGTGAATCTCCCCAGCTCATAACGCGGCTCCTCCGGCACCCCAGCAAAAGGGTCGCCGTTTGACAGTTATCAGCAGCAATTGCTGTTTGATTGGGACA
>JACUTX010000158.1 GCA_014859615.1 Desulfuromonadales bacterium
TCTCGACCGGGGTCGGTTCGCAACCTGTTGCGACAAAGCTGCGCGACCGGCGCAATGAAGTGCGACTGGAGTTACAGAAGCGGGGGGTTGTCCCGTAGTACTACCCCTCTTTTATGTCGTCCGACCTGTTTTTTACATCGTCTGACCTGTTTTTTACGTCGGTCGCGATAATCCCCGGCTCGACACTACGCAGATGCAGATCGCGCTGCGGGAACGGAATCTCGATCCCGGCGGCATGCAGCGCTTCGGCGATGGCGATGCCGAGGTTGCTGCGTACCAGCAAGCGCAGTTTCACGTCTGCAATCCAGACCCTTAATTCAAAATTGAGAGAACTGTCACCAAACTCGGTAAAGATTGCTGAAGGGGGCGGGGTTTCGGCCACTTCGGGATACTCGTTTGCAACCTGTTCAAGGATCGAAATAACGTTGCGCATATCGGTGCCGTACTTGACTCCGACGGGAATAACGATGCGCGAGACGTTGTTCGACAGGGTCCAGTTGGTCACTTTCTCGGAGATCATCTGCGAGTTTGGAACGATAAGCTCCGATAGATCAAAGGTTTCGACAACGGTTGAGCGCATGCCGATGTTGACGATGACCCCCCAGGTATCGCCGACGATCACCGTATCCCCGACCTTGACCGGGCGTTCGAACAGCAGGATCAAGCCGCTCACAAAGTTGTTGACGATATCCTGCAGACCGAAGCCGATGCCGATCCCAAAAGCCCCGGCCAAAAGTGTGAAATTCTTCAACTCGATTCCGGCCATACTCATGGCGATTAAAAAGCCGATCAGAATCAAGGCGTAGTGAAGCAGCTTCTTGATGGCGTCACGCACCCCTCGATCGACCCGTTTATTGTAAAAAAATTGTGATTCGATGAACGACTGGATGAACCAGGAGGTGATGCTGGTCAGATAGAGGGCCAGAATCACGAGGAGAATCATCTGCAGGGAGAGATGAAATTCACCGATATTGACTTCGAGGGACAAGAGGGTCTGCCGGAGGTCATCAATCCCTTGCTTCTGACCGATGGCATCGAGCACGTAATTCAGGGTCGAGATGAAGATGGTGATGCGCAGCAGGTTTTTGAACCGGTATGGAGCCTGACGATCGAGTTGCTTAACAAACTGTTTGCCGACGATATATTTAATGGTAAAGATGAATTCAATCCCCCCTTCGCCGATCCGCAGCATCATAATCACCAGCAGCAGGATCAGAATTGCACCAAAGGCGGCCTCAAGCAGATATTCGGCCAACGTAACGTAGCCGGTCAATTCGGCAATCAGCACGGTCAGCAGAACCAGGGCGCTGAGAATCATGGCGACGATGATCTTGTCGATCTGCCCACCGCTGCGGATTTGCCGCTGAACAGCGAGCAGAATGGCCGGGATGCCGATCAGGCTGAGCAGGGTGAGGTAGAGGCGGTGATACGGCAGGGGGGTGCCGGTGACGTTCAGGAGCCCCAGAGAGATATAGACGACGGACAGTGTGTAGATGAAGCGGCGTTCCGTATTGTCGACGATGATGGCGGCGGCGAGCCGGGCGGCTGAGAAGACGGCGATGGATGTCATCGTCAGCAGCAGTAACTGTGGTGGGGCGGTGTAAAGCAGTTGCGGGAGAGTCGCCGCTATAAAAAGGGCTGCGGCAATCGGGCGCGCAAAGACAAACTCCCACTCTTCGGTCCGGTCAGCCGTCAGCCGTTCCAGAGCGCGAAAGCACCAGACCAGCAGAAAAACCAGGCCGAACTGCAGTCCGATCAGCCACCCCATGCGATTGATAAAATCGCCCTGAAACTGGAATGTTGCTCTCAACCCTTCTACGGTTTTTTTGTTCAGATTCTGGTCGAATTGCTCAAAGAAGTCTTGACTGAGCAAAGGGGGGGCGTTGCGTTTGAGCGGTTCACGTTGGAGATTTACAAGTTCGGTACTCAGTTTTTCTTTTAAGGTGAGGAGCCCGTCGCGCCCTTGGGATATCCGCTGCTGCAGCTGAATCAGTTGTGTGGAACTGTTCACGATACCCTGCAGCAACTTGGTGAGCATCTCGTCAACCTGGCGGAATGTCGCGCGCGGGACGGTTGCTCCGGACTCTTTGAGCGATTTCTGCCAGTCGTTCCAATACTTCTTCTGGGTCGACCAGATGATGCGGATATCTTCAAAGGCGCTCAGTGGTTCCGAGACCAGATTGAGTAACAAGCTGAACTCCTGATTCAGCTGGTCGATCTGCCCTTGCGCCTGCAGCAATCGATTGATCGGCCAGGTGGTGAGATCGCCGTAGCTCTGAATCTGTTTGTTCAACTTTTGCCATTCAACATCGAGTTTTATCGACTTCTCGGTCAAGCTGTCGATATTGACGTTGGCGATAATGCCGGAGGTCATCCGGGTCAGATCGTCGGTCAGCTTTGAAGCCCGGGGGACCACCTCCTGCAATCCCGGGAAGACCACGGGGGCAGCGGCCGTAGCTGGCGCATCCGCTTCGGCAGCAAATAGCGGGATCGGGAGCGCCATCATCAGCCAGCAGAAGAGACAGACGCTGTATAAACAGAGTTTAAACGACCGTCCAAAACGTAGAACGTTCTTCATTAAAACCACCTTTTACGCTTGAAATAGGTGACCATGCCGACAAAAATGGTGATCATCACTGTCCAGATCCCTGCGTAACCAAAGCGCCATTTGAGCTCCGGCATAACCTCGAAGTTCATGCCGTAGACGCCGGCGATAAAAGTGAGCGGAATGAAAATCGACGCCATGATCGTCAGTATTTTCATCACCTCATTCATCCGGTTGCTGGCGCTCGACATATAGAGATCGAGCAGGCCGGAAACGGTATCGCGGAAGATTTCAACCGTTTCAACAACCTGGATCGTGTGATCGTAGAGATCACGCAGAAAGACCTGGGTGGTCGGGTCGATATGCAACGATTCTTCTCTGCGCATCTCACTGATCACTTCACGCAGCGGCCAGATCGCTTTACGAACCTGAAGCAGCTCGGTTTTGAAGGTATAAATTCGTTTCAGGCAGTCTTGTGACGGGTTGTCGATCAGATCCTGCTCCAGCTGGGTGAGATGGTCGCCGATCGTTTCGAGAATATGAAAGTAACTGTCGACCACCGAGTCGATCAGGGCATAGACCAGATAATCGGAACCCCGGCTGCAGATTCGTCCGCTTTTTCTCTGCAGACGCGACCTTACGCCAGAGAAGACGTCGCCGTGTCGCTCCTGAAAAGAGACGACAAACCCTTTGCCGAGAATAAAACTGATCTGCTCGGAGACGATCCGGTCTTCCTCCTCATCAATTGAGAGCATCCTGAGGATAACCAGAGTGTAGTCGTCAAACTCCTCAAATTTTGGGCGGTGCGCAGTGTCCAGAATATCTTCGAGGGCTAAAGGGTCGACACCGAAGGCTTGTCCGAGGCGGTCGATCAGCGCAATGTCATGCAGGCCGTAAAGATTGATCCAGGAGACAGAAGGGGAATCGATGAAGGGGAGGCAGTCGTCAACGCTGACATCGTCCTGACGGGTGAAACGGGTCGGGTCGTAATCGATGATCGACAGCTCGGGGCGATCTATCTTCTGTTCACCGATATGGACCAGAGTTCCGGGTGCCAGTCCAATCTCTGTTGCTTTTGAGCTGAACATAACTTCTCCTGAACAAAAAAGGTGAAGGGGGCGACTGTTGTCACGCAACTCAGACCAGTCGGGGCCAGAAATCTTCCTGACCGAGATCCGAAGTGAGCCCTTCAACCAGCTGCCCGGCTTCCGGATCCCCCTCTAAAACGGCGATGTGAAATATGGCGTCCCCTTGATAGACCAGAGGGAGTTCGAGGCGACCAAGAATGATCCCGGAGGCCGGAGCCATGATCGCCTGTTCGGTTTCCCCATACGGATCAGAGACGACGCCGATCATATCACCAGCTTTAACTTGTGATCCGATTGTGGCGCGTCGGGTGATCATGCCGCTGATCGGTGCGCGCACCCATTTTGAAACAATGGAATGAAAAACCGGATGAGTCCGTTTTGAGGCTTGCGCAGGGAGCATGTCGATCGCCCGCATAACAGCAATGATACCACGTAAACCGGTGCGGATCGACAGCTCGTCGAAGCGCAACGCCTCGCCGGCTTCGAACAGCAGCATCGGCATGCCGCGTTCGGCGACCGCTTCACGCAGAGAGCCGTCACGGGTCTCTGAGTGAACCATGACCGGTGCGCCGAAAGCGCGCGCCAGACGTCTGGTTTCGGCATCGTGCAGAGACGCGCGGACGTGCGGCAGGTTGAAGCGGTGATTTGAGCCAGTGTGCAGATCGATACCGTGACTGCATCGGGAGACGATTTCCCGCGTGAACAGGGAGGCGAGCCGGCTCGCCAGAGATCCATTTTCAGAGCCGGGAAAGGTCCGGTTCAGGTCGCGACGGTCGGGGAGATAACGTGAATGATGAATAAAGCCGAAACTGTTGACGATCGGGATCGCGATCAGCGTCCCGCGCAGATTGGTGAGGAGCTTACGCTTCAGCAGGCGGTGGATAATCTCGACGCCGTTGATCTCGTCGCCATGCAGGGCGGCTGAGACGAAGAGAGTCGGTCCGGATCTGCGCCCGTGAATAACATGGGCGGTCAGATCCATTTCCGTGTGGGTGTAGAGTTTCGCCACTGGCAGATGGACGGTTCGCCTCTGGCCGGGGAGAATGTCGATATTGCCGATGCGAAACGGTTCTTGTTTCACCCTCTGCCTCTGGTTTTGTTTTTTCCTGGTTTCGCCTGCTTTTCGATGAACTGGATAATCGCCCCGGCGACATCTTTGCCGGTCGAGGTCTCGATCCCTTGAAGGCCCGGGGAAGAATTGACTTCCATCACCACCGGGCCGTGATTGGAGCGCAGAATGTCAACGCCGGCGACATTGAGCCCCATGATCCGGGCCGAGCGGACGGCGGTCGAGCGCTCTTCCGGGGTGAGCCGGACAACCGTCGCCTTGCCGCCACGGTGAATATTGGAACGAAATTCCCCTTCAGCCCCCTGACGCATCATCGCGGCAACAACCTTATCACCGATGACGAAACAGCGCAGATCAGCGCCATGTGCCTCTTTGATAAATTCCTGGACCAGAATCTGCGCCTGCAGGCCGCGAAACGCTTCGATAACGCTCTCGGCCGCCTTTTGAGTTTCGGCGAGAACGACCCCGATCCCCTGCGTCCCTTCCAGCAATTTGACCACCAGCGGAGCGCCGCCAACCTGATTGATCAAGTCCTGGGTATATTTGGTCGATTGGGCAAAACCGGTGACCGGCAGACCGATCCCTTTGCGGGCGAGTAGCTGCAGGGAGCGGAGTTTGTCGCGCGAGCGACTGATGGCGACCGATTCGTTGACGCTGTAGACGTTCATCATCTCGAATTGACGGACAACAGCGGTGCCAAAAAAGGTGATCGAGGCGCCGATGCGCGGAATAATCGCATCGTAGCCGGTCAGCTCCTCCCCCTTGTAGTGGATGGTCGGACGCTGGGAAGCGATGGTCATGTAGCAGCGCAAGGGATCGATGACCCGTACATCATGGCCCCGTTGATGGCAGGCTTCAACCAGACGACTGGTAGAGTAGAGCTCAGGATTTCTCGACAAGATAGCGATTTTCATTCGTCCCTCTTTTTATAAATATTTCGGAGCTCTCGGCCGCCGATAAACGATGCTTCAGGATCGACCAGGAACTGTTTGGCTAATGCCGTGCGTCCGAGCAGCATCCGAAATTTCATGGAATCGCGATTGGTTAACGTCATTTCAATTGTCCAGATTTTCCCTTGCAGCGCAATACTGGTGTCGATGACAAAGCGGATTTCGCGGTGCCCGCCGGAGTCTGTGACGAACCTTTCATCGACAACCGCCGCTTCGCAGATCAGCTCAAGCTGTTCATTTTTCTGCAGAGGGTGGATGCCGAAACGGACCATCTTCTGCGCACCGAGGTCAAAAGGCTC
>JACUTX010000416.1 GCA_014859615.1 Desulfuromonadales bacterium
CCGGTTTTATCGGGTCACATACAGTGGTTGAGTTGATACAGGCGGGAGAGCAGGTTGTGGTGGTCGATAATCTCTGCAACAGTTCCCCGGTTGCGTTGCAGCGGATCGCTGCTATTACCGGAATCACGCCAGAATTTGTGCAGGCAGATATCCGTGACCAGGAGGCGTTGACCCGTCTCTTTGCAGCGCATCAGCCGCAGGCGGTGATTCATTTTGCCGGTATGAAGGCGGTGGGAGAGTCGGTTGAGAAGCCGCTCTTCTATTACCAGAATAATATCTGCGGCACAGCAACCCTTTGTGAAGTGATGGCTGAATTCGGCTGCAAGCGTCTGGTTTTCAGCTCTTCGGCGACGGTCTACGGTGATCCGCAAACCCAGCCGATTAAAGAAACAGCATTGACCTCTGCGACAAACCCTTACGGACGCACGAAGCTGTTTATCGAGGAGATGCTGCGTGATCTGCATGTTGCCGATCCAACATGGCGGATCGCAATTCTGCGCTATTTCAATCCGGTCGGTGCTCACCCCAGTGGCTTGATCGGTGAAGATCCGTGCGGGATTCCGAACAATCTCTTCCCCTTTATCACTCAGGTTGCTGTCGGTCAACGTGCTACTCTTTCGGTTTTTGGCAATGACTATGCCACGGTCGACGGAACCGGGGTGCGCGATTATATTCATGTGGTCGATCTGGCGCTCGGGCACTTATCGGCTCTGAAGCGATTGTCCAGAGAGTCCGGGCTGTTCACCTGCAATCTCGGCACGGGAAAGGGGGCGAGCGTACTGGAGATGATCGCTGCTTTCAGCCGTGTATCAGGTCGCGAGATTCCGTATCAGATCGTACCGCGCCGTGCTGGTGATATTGCGGCCTGCTGGGCCGATCCGGGTTATGCTCTGGAGACGCTCGGTTGGCAGGCAGTGCGGGATTTGGAGCAGATGTGTCAGGATGGGTGGCGTTGGCAGCAGATGAACCCGAAGGGGTATAAAACTTGAATTGTGCCAAGCCGGGACCCGACGGTTTAAGGTTAAGAGTTTTTGTCATCTCCGAATGCATTAAT
>JACUTX010000159.1 GCA_014859615.1 Desulfuromonadales bacterium
TGATGAACTTCGACGAATATCTCGAAGATGCGAAGGTCATCGCCCTGCGCGAACAGCTCAGTCTGGGTGCGGTGAAGCTCTTATAACACCGGCAGACGGCTTGACTGTACTGAATATAAAGATCAACAGAGCCAAGCACGGGTTGAAAAGCCTCACCAACAACTCTCTGCAATAGACCCTCATGCGTATGTTGGTTCAATGCAGATAGAGTTGTGACAACAGTTGCGAAAGTTTTTCTCTTCTGTCAGGGGGGGTGCTCGACATGATCTCTTTTGCCTGCATTATCTCGATGAGTTTGACCGGCGTGACATTATAATTACCGACGATCTCGACGTGTCCCGCTTCGACTTCAACATTGTCAACGCGTGGTGAGATGTCGATCTTTTTCAGATACTGCTCCTTTGTACTGAAGACAAAATCATCTTCGACACAGACCCCTTTTTGATCATAATTTCGACACGTCCCTTTCTCGTTGGTCACGATTTTCAAATGCGACGAGACCTCTTCAAGCAGCTCACCAGGTTGCTGGACAAAAGGGGAGGCAAAAGTGATCTCGTACCATTTCTCTCCACTTATCAGCCGGCAGACCGGAATAACCAGACCTAACGACAGCACCCGCGCCGTCACTGAGGCACAATGATCTGCGGCCGCAATCCCGGCATAGGGGGCCGAGACAGAGACCAGTCGTAGAGTTTTATCGCCTGCAACAAATTTATCTTCACGCTCTTCTGTCAGGGCTGCACGGGAAATCAGCCCCCCCTGGCTATGACCGATGACGGTTATCTGCAAATTATTCATCTTTGCCGAGAGGGCACTCAGCGCGGCAATCAACTCTTTAGAGCTCTGCATAAGACTGTCGCGGTCGTCGTAGTTGAAGCAGACGGTCTGCTGCCCGTGGAAGGCGAACACTTGGGAGAGGGAACGAAAGCGACCGGCTGAGCTTGCGCAGCCATGAACAATAATTGTGACCGGTTCGTACGAGTTAAGAGTAACCGTAGCATCGGGTTCGGTCGTACACGAACTGAGCCCCGGAATTTCCAGAGCGAGATCGGGTGCGGGGAGGTTACTGCTATCGATGGTTGCAAACTCAGGATCATGGAATTGAGTCCGGGCGCAGCCGATTTGAAGAGTCAGTACGACCGGCAGCAGGATCAGAAACAAAAGAGATGTTTTCATAAAATTTATCCTTTTCGTTACAGGCCGCCTTAAATGTTTGTCGGTTGATAGTTTCGTTTATTCGTAACTAGCAGAAGCGAAAAGGGTGTCATTCCCGAGGGGGTAATCAAAGAATCCAGTCTTTAAAGCCATGGATCCTTTGATAGAATCGTTCGGGGATGACACTTTTTCTTGAGTTATTCTTATGCTTCACAATAGTACTGACTCGTTACGTTTATTCTATATAGTGGAAGAGCGTCGCCACAGGCTAAAAAAAACAGTCGATCCGCGATTAAGTCACTCGGGAATGACAACTTTTTTACAAGAGGCTCGTAATTTAATTCTTTTACGCCTCTTTGTAAAGAAATCAGAGCTTTACCGAGAGAAGATGAGATCCACTTTTTGTTTTTCGGCTGTTACAAATCCAGCAGACGGTCTATAGTTAAATATTACCTTTTTAAGGAGCAATAATGTCGAAGCCGATCATTATCACTATGGGGGATCCGACCGGGGTCGGACCGGAAATTATCATCAAAGCGCTCCTGGACGGTGCGTTCGATCCTCTCTCCCGCCCGCTTCTGGTCGCTGGCGATGTCGGAGTGTTGCAGCGGGCGGCAAGGATCTTCGATCATCGGGCCGAAACGCAGACGGTGGAAAAGGGGGGGATAACAACCCTGCAAATCGGCGAGCGGCAGCTTGCGGTGCAGCCACTTTCATCCCTCCCGACGGAGCAGCTCGTCTACGGGAACCCGGATATTGCTTGCGGTGGGGCGATGGCTCGCTACATCGACTGGGCGGCTGAGCAGTCCCTTGCGGGTGAGGCGGCGGCGATGGTCACCGCACCGATCAACAAGGCGGCAATCCGGGCTGCCGGGATTAAATTTCCCGGACATACAGAACTGCTGGCCGATCGCTGCGGAGTCAAGCGGGTCGTGATGATGCTGGCCGGAGAGCGATTGAAGGTCTGCCTGGTCACCACCCATATCCCGCTCGATCTCGTCTCACAGCAACTGAATCGTGAGTCGATACTCGACACCATACGGATTACAGCTTCTGCATTGCGCCGTGACTTCGGTTTTAAACAGCCACGCCTGGCGGTTCTGGCGCTCAATCCGCATGCCGGCGAAAACGGCCTGTTTGGCGATGAGGAGAGCCTCCTGATCGCACCGGCAATCGCGGCAGCACGAACAGAGGGGATCGACGCCTCCGGTCCGCACAGTGCCGATGCCCTTTTTCACTTTGCCGTGCAGGGCGCCTACGACGCGGTCATCTGCATGTATCATGATCAGGGGCTGATTCCACTCAAACTGCTTCATTTTGACGACGGCGTCAATGTCACACTCGGGCTCCCGATCATCCGCACCTCGGTCGATCACGGCACCGCCTACGATATTGCCGGCACCGGGAGCGCGAGTTACTCCAGCTTGATCGCCGCCCTGAAGATGGCCGGGAAGATGGCGAATTTAAAGCGCGATGAACCAGATCGCCTTTTAGACAGACGAGAAATATCATGATCGATAAAATCATCATCAAAGGTGCCCGCGAGCACAATCTGAAATCGATCGACGTCGAGATCCCGCGCGACAAACTGGTGGTGATCACCGGCGTCTCCGGATCAGGGAAGAGCACCCTCGCCTTCGATACCATCTATGCCGAGGGGCAGCGGCGCTACGTCGAGAGCCTGTCGGCCTACGCCCGGCAGTTTCTCGAACAGATGGACAAGCCCGATGTCGACAGTATTGACGGGCTCTCGCCAGCCATCTCGATTGAACAGAAGACGACTTCGAAAAATCCACGCTCTACCGTCGGCACTGTCACCGAAATCTATGACTATTTGCGCCTGCTGTTTGCCCGGGTCGGTCGGGTCCATTGCCATCAGTGCGGCAAGGAGATCGCTTCACAAACGGTGCAGCAGATGGTCGATCAGGTGATGACCTGGCCGGAGAAAACCCGGCTGATGGTGCTGGCACCAATCATTCGTGGACGCAAGGGGGAGTATCGCAAGGAGCTCAAACAGCTTCTGGCCGACGGGTTTGTCCGGGTCCGCATTGATACCCGGATGCGCGAACTCTCCGAGGAGATTGAGCTCGATAAAAAAAAGAAACATACGATTGAAGTTGTCGTTGACCGGATCGTTCTCAAAGAAGGGGTCGAAACCCGTCTCGCCGATTCGCTGGAGGCGGCATTAAAACTGGCAGAAGGACTGGTTCGCGTCGAGATCATCGACGGTGAAAGCAGACTCTTTTCCGCGCAGCACGCCTGTATCGACTGTGGCATCTCTTACCCTGAGATCACGCCGCGCATGTTTTCGTTCAACAATCCGTATGGTGCTTGTGCAGACTGCTCCGGTCTCGGCACACGGATGTATTTCGATCCGGAGCAGGTTCTCCCCAATCGCCAGCTGTCGATGCGCGAAGGGGCGATCGCGCCGTGGGAAACACGCAGCGGTTACTGGTATCAGCAGGTTCTGGAGGCGTTGGCCGACTTCTACAAATTTGATCTGAACACGCCGTTCGATCAGTTGCCGACGAAGATTCAGGAGACACTTCTTTACGGCTCGGGAAAAGAAGAGGTTAAATTTTTCTTCGACCAGGGGGGGCGGCGTCATTTCTATCATAAGGTCTTCGAGGGGGTGCTGCCGAATCTGGAGCGACGGTATCATGAGACCGATTCCGATGCGGTTCGGGAAAATCTTGAACGGTTCATGAACATCATGCCGTGTCCGAGCTGCAAAGGGGCTCGCCTCCGCCCTGAATCGCTCTGTATCCGGGTCGGCGAAAGAAATATACAAGAGGTCGTCTCTTTGTCGATTGTGGAGGCCGAGCTCTTCTTTGCTGAAATAAAATTATCAGACAAGGAGATGGAGATCGGTCGGCGGATTCTCAAGGAGATCCGCTCACGACTCTCCTTTTTAACCCACGTCGGTCTCGATTACCTCTCCCTCGACCGGACCGCGGGGACCCTCTCCGGCGGCGAAGGGCAGCGGATTCGCCTCGCAACCCAGGTTGGCTCCTCACTGGTCGGCGTTCTCTATATTCTCGATGAACCATCGATCGGTCTGCACCAGCGCGACAACCGGCGCCTGCTCGAAACCCTGAAGCGGCTGCGCGACATCGGTAATACCGTCCTGGTGGTTGAGCATGATGAAGAGACGATTCTCGAAGCAGACCATGTGATCGACATGGGACCGGCGGCGGGAATTCATGGTGGCGAGATTGTGGCCGAAGGGACGCCGGAACAGATCCTCAAATCACCCAATTCACTCACCGGCCAGTACCTCTCCGGTGTCCGGCAGATCAAGGTGCCGGAAGTCCGGCGCCAGGCGACGGCGTTTCTCAAGATGAAGGGGGCGACGGAGAATAATCTGAAAAATGTCTCGGTCGATATCCCCCTCGGCGTTCTCACTTGCGTCACCGGCGTCTCCGGTTCCGGCAAATCGACCCTGGTGATCGACACCCTCTACCGCACGCTGGCACAGCGTCTCTACCGCGCCCGCGAGCGGGCCGGTAAAATTGTCGATATTCTCGGACTTGAGCAGCTCGACAAGGTGATCGATATCGATCAGTCGCCGATCGGTCGCACGCCGCGCTCCAATCCGGCCACCTACACCGGCGTCTTTACCGATATCCGGGATCTGTTTGCTCAGCTCCCCGAGGCAAAAGTCCGTGGCTACAAACCGGGGCGCTTCTCGTTTAACGTCAAAGGGGGGCGGTGCGAGGCGTGCCACGGCGACGGTATCATCAAGATCGAGATGCATTTTTTGCCGGACGTTTATGTGCAGTGTGAAATCTGCAGAGGGGCCCGCTTCAATCGCGAGACCCTGGAGGTCAAATACAAAGGGAATAACATTGCGCAAGTCCTCGATATGACCGCCAATCAGGGGGCGCGCTTCTTCGAGAACATCCCGCGCATCAGCAACAAACTTGAGACTCTGCGCGATGTCGGGCTCGGTTACATCAAGCTCGGCCAGAGCGCCACCACCCTCTCCGGCGGCGAGGCGCAACGGGTCAAACTCGCCAAGGAGCTCGGCAAACGCGCCACCGGACGCACCATCTATATTCTCGACGAACCGACCACCGGCCTGCATTTTGCCGATATTGAAAAACTGCTCGAAGTGCTCCAGCGTCTGGTCGATCAGGGGAATACAATTCTGGTCATTGAGCACAATCTCGATGTTATCAAGACCGCCGATCATATCATTGATCTCGGCCCGGAAGGGGGCGCACGCGGTGGGCATATTGTTGCGACCGGTACACCGGAGCAGGTCGCTCTGGTCTCAAAATCCCATACCGGTTGTTACTTAAGGGCCTATCTCGATCTTTAATGATTGAAAAAGAAGGGCGCTTGCAAAATGCGGGGGAGATGCAGGGCAAAAAAGGGGGGCGATTTTAAGCGCACGGAGCAATCTCGATGATGATGTTCGGATTGACCACATAATCGCCATCTTCGCAGGTCAGACCAAAAAATTCACGATTGCTGTTCATGAAATCGAGCAGGCGACTCTTCCCTTCGGGAACTTCAAGAATCACTGTGCCGGTGAGTTGCCGACTGTTGGTAAAGGTCACCATCACCTCAAGCGGGGTCCCGAGAATCGGTTTGTCATCTATTTCTTTTTTGTATTTCAGATGACTGATCTGCGCCTTGTTGATCAGTAAAAAGTTGCCGTTATTGCCAACAAACGGCAGAAATGGCTCTTCTTCACTCATCAGATCGAGAAGCTTTTGTGCGCCGCTGTGAAAGGACGAAAACGGACTTAAAAAGATGACGCCATCGCGCGTCTG
>JACUTX010000417.1 GCA_014859615.1 Desulfuromonadales bacterium
GACAACTCTCAACAATGGTCCGCATCTGCTGCGCCGTCGCCGAAGGGATGGCGATGATGATCTCGGCCACGTCATATTTACGACACGCTTTCGTAATCTCCGCCTGGGTCCCCAGAACCGGCAACCCCTGAAATTTGCCACCGGCTTTATGCGGATCATCATCAATAAAGCCGACCGGCTTGTTCCTGAGCTGATCGTTTTTGCGAAACTCCCGCACAATCGACTGCCCCGTCTCTCCGGCACCGATAATCAGCGTATTGATATGATCAGCAAACTTTGACCCGAAAAAAGGGAACCACTCCAGATAACGCTCGCGCACCAGACGCTTGAAGAAACGGGCCCCGGCCAGAGCACAGAGGGTAAAAAGCCAATCGAGCAGGATAACCGAGCGGGGGATCCCCTCCAGCCGGTAGACGAAAACCAGGTAGATCGTGACAATAAGGGAGGCTAAGAGCGTCGCTTTGAGAATATCGAGAGCATCAGAGAGGGAGGCGTAGCGCCACCAGCCGCGCGACAGCCCCATGCTCCAGAAGACCGCGATCTTGATGATCAATATCGGCAGGAGAATCCGGCTGCAAATTTCGAGCTGGGCGGGGGCGAGACGGAAATCAAACCGGACCAGAAAGGCGAGATAGAGCGCTGCGACAACCACCACAATTTTAAACAGCAGAATCAGAATAACTCTAAAATTGAAATATCGATTCTTCAACATAAGCAGATTAAAATCAGCCCCCACTTGCATCCCCGTTCAGTATCGGCACCAAATTATATCGTCACGATACTGATGATATTTTTCGTGGTTTTAATGCGTAAATCATAGCATTTTCATCAGAGAATATGGGAATTAAAAATAAAAAGGCTCTTGCAAGGGGGTGCTATCCAAAAAAAGACTCTATCAAAGCATCCAGCCTTTATAAATTTACAAGATCCGATTCCCGATCAAACCGTTTCGGGAATAAGAATAACGGTCGTTGCCTCTGCGCCGGCAGTATCACCTGTTTCCAGCTCGTTGAAGGTGGCGGTTTCCAGTACGATGGCAAACTTCTCTTCGTT
>JACUTX010000160.1 GCA_014859615.1 Desulfuromonadales bacterium
TCGAGCAGATCGACGATCTTTGCCGCCATGCCGGTATAGCT
The DNA here is from genome assembly GCA_014859615.1 of Desulfuromonadales bacterium. Classification (GTDB taxonomy): domain Bacteria; phylum Desulfobacterota; class Desulfuromonadia; order Desulfuromonadales; family UBA2294; genus Kmv16. The sequence goes on from JACUTX010000160.1 coordinate 42, forward strand.
GGCCGGATTCATCTCAAGCAGGCGCTTTTTATCGTCGGCTGCCAGGTCGAGCGTTTCAATGAAGGTGCGGATGGTCGCTTGGTCGATCTTCTGCCCGCGGGTCAGCTCTTTGAGCTTTTCGTACGGCTTCTCAATCCCGGCCTTGCGCATGACGGTTTGAATCGGTTCTGCCAGCACTTCCCAAGCGTTTTCGAGGTCTTCGCTGAGATTCTGCTGGTTGAGCTTGAGTTTGCTTAAGCCCTTGATGGTGGAGTGGTAGGCGATCATGCTGTAGCCGAAGCCGACTCCCATGTTGCGCAGCACGGTTGAATCGGTGAGGTCACGTTGCAGGCGCGAGATCGGCAGCTTGGCGGCGAGATGGTTGAAGAGGGCGTTGGCCAGGCCGCAGTTCCCTTCGGAGTTTTCAAAGTCGATCGGGTTGACCTTGTGCGGCATGGTTGAAGAGCCGATCTCCCCTTTGACGGTCTTCTGCCCGAAGTAGGCCATGGAGACGTAGGTCCAGATGTCGCGGTTGAGGTCGGTGAGGATGGTGTTCCAGCGCGCCAGCGCGTCGAACAGTTCGGCCATGTAGTCGTGCGGCTCGATCTGGGTGGTGAAGAGATTCTGCCCGAGGCCGAGCTCGTCTTCGATCACCGTTTTGGTCAGCTGCGGCCAATCGATGTCAGGGTAGGCGGAGAGGTGAGCGTTGAAGTTGCCGACGGCGCCGTTGAGCTTGCCGAGGATCTCGACCGCGGCGATGCCACGGCTCTGCTTCTGCAACCGGGCGGCAAAGACCGCCAGCTCCTTGCCGATGGTGGTCGGCGAAGCGGTCTGGCCGTGGGTGCGGGCGAGCATCGGGACATCCTTGAACTCTCTGGCGAGGGTCGAAAGGGTCGCGATGATCTGCTGCTGCAGCGGCGTCAGGGCGTTGATCCCGTCCTTGAGCATGAGAGCGTGGGAGAGGTTGTTGATATCTTCGGAGGTGCAGGCAAAATGGATGAACTCGGAGAGATCGGCGAGCGAGCCGCCGTCGATCTGTTCTTTGAGATAGTATTCCACCGCCTTGACGTCATGATTCGTCACCGCTTCGATCTTTTTGATCTTCTCGGCTTCAGCCGGGGTGAAGTTGGTGACGATCGCGCGCAGTTGCGCTTCCTCTTGGGCGGTGACGGCGCGGCACTCGGATATTCCCTCTTCTTTGCAGAGGGCGAGGAGCCAGAGCACTTCGACCTTGACCCGGTTTTTGAGCAGGGCGTATTCGGAGAAGCATTCGGTCAAAGGGGCTACTTTTGCGGCATAACGCCCGTCGATCGGGCTGATGTCGGTAATCATGGTGTCTGCTACTCCTTCGGTCTGTTTGGACGGCACTATAGCCAAGCTGCGGCCGAACTGCAACCCTCTTGTCGCAGCGGTGTGGGCTCTGTCGGCAGGGATGGTTTCTTGTTTTTTACCGGAAGACAGCTATTCCGGCGGAGTAAATCCGCATTTCCCGTCGCAGAAAGGGGGGGTTGTGGTGTTCCCGCAACTGCAAATATAGACCTTCTGCCGCTGTTCGAGGGTGAACCGAACAGGGAGGTGTTTGCTCCCCTGATGACGGCCGTCACAAAAGGGGAGATTTTCAGATCTGCCGCAACTGCAGCGAAAGTAGGTTCCGGGATCAAGGATGATAGCGATCGGCATTCCGGCGTCGGTGTTCATGTCGCTCATGATTTTTTTTCTTTCTGGTTTTGATTGAAGTATGAATATACCTCAACATACTACCATCTTTGCGCGAAAGGGAGACCTGGAAATTGAACGGCCTTTGTCGGGAGCCAAGAGCAGTCCTGACGGTTATCTGTTGTGAGCCTCTCTGCCAGAATTTATTGCGTAGCACAGGTCTAATCCACTGCAGCTCGCGGCGTGAATCAGTAAATATGTAACTTTCGGGCACCATTAATGTCAGAGGAGAATTTGTCATCCCCGAAGGACTCTATCGGGGATCCATGGTTCTAGAACTGGATTCCCGATTAAATCCTCGGGAATGACAACTTTGCACCGATGCACTGAATAGTTACTCAAAGGTTTTAGGTTGTTGATACTCCGCTGTTTGCGGCGGGGTTGTTCATTTGTGGTTTGGGCAGGGACACCCGCACCCGGTGTTACGACAGAAATGTCGTTTCCAGTGCTGCCCTGAAAGAGAGAGGGTTCTCCCCGACCACACCTGGGGTACGGTCGGTCCACCTCATTTGCGGGTCTATGGACGAAACGCCTCAAGAGGGCGCCGCCATCAACAGTCTCAATTGAGCATATAAAAGAGAGGTATGGCAAATCGGCCCGATAGGGTGCGGTGCAAAAATTTGCGTTTAGTTAAGCGACCGTTATACTAAAAAAAGTGAAAAACAACGCAATTTAAAGGGAGGATGACATGATTAAAGGATATGCGGCGTTTGAAGCCGGTGGTGAGCTGAAGCCGTTTGAATATGAACCGGGGGAGCTTGGCAGGCATGACGTCGAAATCGATGTGGAACATTGCGGCATCTGTCACAGTGACCTGAGTATGCTCGATAACGATTGGGGGATGACGCAATACCCGCTGGTACCGGGGCACGAAGTAGTCGGCACAATTTCCAAGGTCGGCCAAGGAGTGACCCATCTTCAGGTCGGAGAGAAGGTCGGTCTCGGCTGGCAGTCGGGGTACTGCATGACCTGCTCGACCTGTATGGAAGGGGATCATAACCTCTGTGCGAGTGCGGCCGGAACCATTGTCGGTCGCCACGGCGGCTTTGCCGATAAGGTTCGCGCCAGTGCCGCCAGTGTCGTCTCCCTGCCGAAGCAGATCGATCCCCAATCTGCCGGGCCACTCTTTTGCGGCGGCATTACCGTCTTCAATCCGCTGATTCAGTTCAATATCAAGCCGACCAGCAAGGTCGCTGTCATCGGGATCGGTGGGCTGGGGCATATGGCATTGCAGTTCTTAAATGCCTGGGGGTGTGATGTGACCGCCTTTACTTCCAGCGCCGCCAAGAAAAAGGAGGCGCTGGCGATCGGGGCGCATCAGACCATCGACTCGCGCGATCCAGCTGCCATCGAAGTGGCGGCCGGAACATTTGACCTGATCCTCTCCACCGTCAACGTCAAGCTCGACTGGAACAGGTATGTTGCAGCTCTGCGCCCCAAGGGGCGGCTGCACTTTGTCGGGGCGACGGTGGAGCCGCTCGACCTCTCGGTTTTCCCTCTGCTCATGGGGCAGCGTTCGGTCTCGGCCTCGCCGGTCGGGAGCCCGGCCAATATTGCCCGGATGCTGGCGTTTGCGGCGCAACACGATATCAAGCCGGTGACAGAAAGCTTCCGGTTCGATCAGGTCAACGAGGCGATGGCGCGGTTGCGCAGCGGTGAGGCCCGTTACCGGATCGTGTTGAGCAGGTAGCTTTTGCCAGTCGATATAAAGGGTGCTTGAAAATGATGCTGTGAAGGGTAAAGAGTCTCCGGCATTGGAAAATACCGGAGACTCTTTTTTTTGCTACGACCATTTTGCTGTATCGATTGTTTTTTAGTGTTTGGCTTTCTCCGCGTTGATCGCTTCTTTACCAGCTTTGAGTGCAGCCTTGATCAGATCGGCATTCTCTTCAAGCGTGTCCCGACCATCCTGAACCGCCTTTTTGATCCGGTTCTCTGCATCTTCGGTCATCTCGTTCAATTTCCCCCGGGTTTCATCGACCATGCCGTGAAGTTTTTTCCGGGTCTCTGCGCCGGAACGAGGAGCGGTCAAGAGAGCCAATCCCCCACCGATAGCGGCTCCGATGGTGAAGGCAAGAAACGTCATTCCAAATCCGTGGCTGTGATCTTGTGACATGATTAATCTCCTTTTTTCTCGGTTTCTTTGAACAAAACCTTGCTAGCGGCCTTGATTCCCAAGATGAGAAAGGCGGCATTTTCGGAAAGACGACACGCATCCTGACGAAAAATATGAGTGATCTGACGAATTGAGCCGACGATCTCGTCCAAAGATTCGATCAGATTTTCAGCATGGGTACTCCCTTTTTCAATTTTTACCGAGGCCCGGTTGATCCGGTCTGATATCTCCCGGACATCCTTCAGCGTCGGAATCAGTTCCCGGCGCAGATCGCTTAAAAACAGATCGGACTCTTTGGCCGTCTTTTTTATCTGCCATAGCAACGGCAGCAGAAAGGCCGCTATAACAATAACCACCCCTAAAAAAATCAGGGTAAAAATGTCGACTTGAACCGTCATGTCGTCTCCTTATTAAAAAACTGCTTCTATGTGTCGTTATTAATCTACCACAAACCCGCCAGCGTACAATCGAAGCGTACAGCAATTTTTGAACAGAGATCACGGCGGTTTTTTAGGCGAAAAGGCCGGTTTAAAACGGTGGCAGTAGAATGAGTATGAGCAACGAACGTGCCATCCTCTTTTGGTAAGGGGCGATCGCTGTCGATAGCGGTCATCAGCAAGAAACAGCAGAGGGAAGGATTCAAGGCAGGAGAGAAGAATCTGTCAAAATATGACAGATTTGTTATATGTGGCAGAAATATTTGAATGTTATCGGCTTTTTATCCGACATCAAGCCGTTTACTCTTTCATTCCGCTGATGTTTTCAGGGGCATAGCCGCTGAGTCCTGTCAACAAGCGCAGCAGACCATAACTGAGCCAACTCACGAAGCGGAGTCCGGCCGGTTGTTGTTTCCAGCTTTCCTTGAAAATACGCATGGCGTCGGTCGCTATGCATCGCTCCAGGCTGTTTTTTAAAGTTGTGCTGAAATCTGTATTGTCGACAACAATATTTGCTTCGCGCGAGAGGAGCAGACTGAATGGATCGATATTTGAAGATCCGACCGTCGCCCACTGTCCGTCTATGACCGCTACTTTGGCGTGCAGGAATTTTTTGTGGTTTTCGTAAATCTCGATCCCGGCCATGAGAAAATTGTCGTAGAGCGCTCTCGTGGCATAATGCTGGACCGGATGATCCGATTTTCCTTGCAGCAGCAGAACCACACGTACGCCGCGTCTGGCCGCGTTCGTCAGTGCGTGCCGGAACTGAAATCCCGGGAAAAAGTAGGCATTGGCAATAATGATCTCGAATTGTGCCTGATCGATCGCCTGCAGATAAGCCGTTTCAATTTCTCGCCGATGGCGAAAATTGTCCCGAACCAAAAATGCCGCCTTCATCTCCCCGCCTGCGGCGGTCGGCTCTGTAACAGGCTCGTAGCGGGCTTTTCTTTTTTTAAAATTGCGCCAAGCTACTCTTGACCAGAGGAGCTTGGCCGAGCGGCGGATGGTCTCAACCAGAGGCCCTTCAACCGAGACAGCATAATCATAACGCGGCAGGTTTATTGTTGTTTCGGTGTCGTCGATAATATTGATACCGCCGACAAAAGCGATCTTCCGATCGACAACAATGATCTTGCGGTGCATGCGGCGCAGGCGTTTTCGTCGAAATGTCCAGGGGGATATTTGCGGGCGATAGATAATCGTTTCTATCCCGTCACCGCGCAGACGGTTCAGCATACTACGCGGCAGTCTTTTGGATCCGAAACCGTCGATCAGCAGATGGACCTGCACTCCGCGCAAGGTCGCCCGGTGCAGTGCGTTCGCAATCCTCAGGCCGGTTGCGTCATTTTCGTAGATATACGTTTCGATGTATATCTCTGTGCTGGCGCAATCAATCGCCGTCTCGACGGCGGGGAAATAGGTTGTTCCGTTCTCAAACAGGACCACCTGGTTCCCTTCTGTCAGGCGAGTCAACTCCATTTGCGTGCCGGCTTGATGGCGGTTTTGCTTGTTTTTTCGACTCTGTGTCATACCGACTCTCGGTCTCGCTTTTCAAAAGGGTGTCGGGCTAT
>JACUTX010000418.1 GCA_014859615.1 Desulfuromonadales bacterium
TTGTGTACCTGAACATAACCGTACGCCCCCTCATCTTTTGCCTCGGGGGGCGCTGCAGAATTTTCAAAATCATTAACAAAAACATAGCGGGTCACACCATCATCGACAACCGGTGCATCATTTGCACTGTTTCTGACGTTGATATAAACACCGTCATTATCCGAAAGCTTCAGATAAGGGGCAATATGCTTGTAGTAGAATGATTGATCGTACAGATCAATCTTTCCATTCATGTTGACCTGCTTCAGATTGGCCGTCTGCACAATCTTCTGCAACGCCGCGTACCAGGGGACCTTGTCGAGCGCCAGAGGGAGATACTGTTCTTCAATCAGGTAGAGACTCACCGGCTGGGTTGAAACCATATCGATCGCATTAATCGCCCGACTCAAAGAGATCGAACGCGATTTCAGTGTCACCGTCCGCTCCACCCGATCGACTTCGATTAGAGCTGGAGACTTTTGTACCGCTTGAACCGTCACAGCCGGTGCAGCGGTCGGCATCTGAGCACCGGCCGACTTTGCCATCAGCTCCGACTCGGCAAACACGATCTTCTCTGTGGTCGACCAGATCCCCTTTTTAGCCGCTTTAGCCTGATCTTCAGCCTCTTGGAACTGCCCGCGGCACGAATCGTTGCGAGCCATGCCGGCAGCGATCATCCGCGTATTGATGTAGGTTATAGCCGAATCGATCGGCGGGGGGGTGTAAGCGAAGACTTCAACGCAAAGCTCCGAGCCACAGTAAGCCTGAATTTTGAAATTGACAGAATCCGACTCACGCAGCAAAGATTCCAGATACTGTTTCGATTCCTGACCAAATAATGAGCTCAAAACCGGAGCATCAGAACAGCGAAGATGGAGCTCGAGCGTTTCCGGCCCCTTGCTCCCCACCCGCTCCACCCTGAAGCGATCACCATCAACAACCTTGAGAACTTGACCTTCTGCAGCCCAAAGCAGAGCTGGCTGCAGCAACAGCAGAACAACAGCAATCCCCAACAAAAAAACTTTCATAGCAAAACCTTCCTATAAAAGGACAGTCTATT
>JACUTX010000419.1 GCA_014859615.1 Desulfuromonadales bacterium
TGAGCAGGAGTATAGGTCTCGATGTTACGGGTTGAATTCTGCCAGATTTGCAGCACCATAGGTTTGTCGTCGATTCTGCCGGCAGGGAGGTAGTGAACGTCGAACGTGGTGTTGCCGGGGGTTTCATATCGTATCACTTCCTGGTTATGATGAATGACCTGCGCAAGCGGGCAGCTCCGGCAGGGGTTTCTGCGGTCGTAGAGGTGACGATGACAGGAGTTATTAAGCGGGAGGCCGAAAAATTCAATATAGTAACGATTCGCAAACCGGATGGTGTGGTCGGCATCGAGCAGAGAGACCGGGAGGGGGAGATTGTCGAGGAAAGTGGCAATCGGTTCATATTGGCGAGTCAGCCTTTGTCTTGGCATGGGACGGCATCCATCCTCTTTTTGTAATAACTGCTTTTTGCCTCGGTTGCTCTGACCAATAAATGGATTAAAATTTTCTATAGTTGTCGGCATAATGTTTGGTTTTTTTGTTAATGTATCGCCAACGCGGGAGATACTCAGGCGATAGATGCGATAATTGTACATCAGATGTGTAAAATCGCAAAATAAACGGGGCTTTTCACTCTTTTTATCCGTAAAAACTGTGGTGTTGGCAAACGGTTCTGGATCGCTCATGTCGATCTGCTAAAAAACAGCTGCGAGAGATGGCGGATTGACAGGGTGATGATTCCCGGTTTATGGTGCGTTCGATTGGCGAAGAGGAATAGATTATGACGGAAAAACGACGCAAAAAGTCGTTCACACACTCGAAAACTGAAGATTCTCAGCCCGCCCAGGAGGTTGTCATCGAGTCGCTCGATGATGACGGGATCGGCACGGCCCGCTACCGGGGGAAACCGCTGCTGATTCCGGGTGCTTTTGTCGGGGAAAAAGTCTTATATCAACTCGAATATCAGGGGCATCATCGCAGTGGCGGGCGTCTCTTGCGGGTTGTTTCACGAGCCCCGGAGCGGATCAAGTCACCCTGTAAAATTGAACATTCCTGTCTCGGTTGTCCGTTTATTTCGATGCAGTACGGTGCTCAGCTGCA
>JACUTX010000420.1 GCA_014859615.1 Desulfuromonadales bacterium
TTCCGTTCAGAATGCCGAAGATCGAAAGAAAATTATTGGCGCAGAGATTCTCCTTGATCGACGAGATGATTGGAATACCGCCACCGACTGCAGCCTCGAACATCACCTCAACCCCGGCTTTTTCAGCCGCCGCGAAAATTTCCTCACCATGAACAGCGAGCAATGCTTTATTGGCCGTCACAACATGCTTGCCGTTCTTGATCGCCTGCAGAACAAACGTCCTGGCCGGTTCATAACCGCCGATCAATTCGATGACGATATCGATCTGCGGGTTATCGACAATCTGAGCAGCATCCGTTGTCAAAACGCCATCAGGAAGTGCAACTCCACGATCAGTCGTAATATCAAGATCGGCAATACGCGTCAGAACGATCCTCCCCCCAAGACGCTCTGCCAATAGATCACTGTTTTGTTGAAAGAGCTTGACGACTCCGGTTCCGATAGTGCCGAAACCGAGTAAACCTACACGGATTTCTTTCATAACAACCTCTGTATAAATTGGGGGTTGAATCAGTCGTTTTCGCTGACCTGACGTGTTGTATCATATGCAACAGGGGCCAGCGTCAACAGATAATCGATTCCGGTATAAGGGCCAGCATTATAAGCTTCATTGACCAGAGTCGTTAACTCTTTTTTGGACAGAGAACTGTCAATATCAAGGCAGATTGCGATTCTGGTAAAACCGGCTAGATGACATGTTCTGAAAATCTTTGCCAGCAATCGCAAGCATTGGTCTCCTGATATTTCTTTACGTCGACCAGCACCGACAAATAGTACCCAGTCCGAATCGAGCTTGCCATTATTCTGAACAAGTAGTAAATCGCGTGAAGTTCCGGTTACAGACCCGGATAAAAGCTGTTTCGTCAGATGCCCGTTCAGACGCCAGTCGAGCAGTGCGGCAGCGCCTGCCAGCGGGCGGTCGTCCTTAAAAAAAAGTGCAGCGACAACCTCACCCTCCATCTTGTCCGGAGGCATATCAAGCAGATGCATATCGTTCATAATTCTTTTTTGAGATTACCTGAAATTTTATC
>JACUTX010000161.1 GCA_014859615.1 Desulfuromonadales bacterium
AACTCCACGTTTAATATATTCCCGGGATTCATCACCACAGGTGATCGGATAAAGATCCCCTTAGGGGAAATGTCTTCAGTAAAACCGAGTTTATTTGCTTCATTGAGTCCGTAACGCAACTGCAATCTTTTTTTGTGCCGCTTGATATTTCGTTTATCTATTGACATCACCCCCCCTGCGGAAGAAGAATAACTGCAACGACCGGATAAAAGATCATCATGTTCATAAAAAAAATCAACCAGCTTCCGCTCTCTCTTCTGCTCATCCTCGCCTTGACTCTTGGCTTGGCCCCGTTTGTACCAGAGCCGCACCTGCTGCAAAAAATCAGGATGCTGCTGCGTGGTACGCTGCATAAACCGCTCGATATTTTCGACCTGTTCATGCATGGACTACCGGTTCTGCTTCTGCTCCTGCGACTTGGCACCGCTCTGCTCGGCAAACAAGAGAAAACCGGCTGAGATTGGCTGATTACATCTGCTCGCGGCGTTCAGACAGAATTGCCGCATGGCGTTCTTCTTCCTTTGCCAACCAGTGAAAAGTTTCACGCCCCTCGGCCGAGCGGGCCTGTTCTGCGGCAAACTTGAAATATGCGGCAAATTTATTCTCGGCCTCAATTGCCAGATCAAGGGCTAAGATGTCGGCATTTTTTTGACGTAAGACTGTTTCGAGTCGCTCGCGCGAAGGGAAAAGGTTCTGCGCCTTGAACCGTTTCAGATAAGGGATGATCAACTCTTCGTCTTCCCAGAACATCCCCGCTTCAAACTGCGGGATCAACTCTTTTAATGTCTGCAGATGTTGAACCTCATCCAGAGCCAGTTGGGAAAAAAGCTTCCGAACGGAGTTGGTTTCAGCTCTTTCAGCCATCTCGGTGTAGAATTGCTGCCCCCCTTTTTCAACTTCCATCGCTGCCTGCAGAACTTCATAACCACTAAAATCTTCAATTCCGGTCATAATTCACCTGTTGTTTTATCGTTAAAAATATTGAAATTATTCAGCACCCTGCTCAAATCACACAACATGGGGGCTGCTGCTATTGTCGACGGGAAGTTAAGTGACAACACTTTACGCAGGCAACAGTTGTAGACCCCATACCGTAATAATGCCGAACAGTTACTAAATATTATTTACCAAATAGTCCTTTTAACGCTTTGTCAATCAACTGTTCGGCAGGATCTTCTTCAGCATTCCCGGAATCCGCCTTGCCGCGATTCAGCTCTTTTTTCAGTTTTTCTGAAAGAATATCGACCCCCTTTTGTTTCGCCTGCTGGCTCATCGCCGTCGTATCGAGGGTGACCTTGGGAGAAGAATAGTCTCCTTTAACACGAATAGGGATATGAGTCCACCCTGCACTGTCGGTGAGCAGATCACCCAAAACTTTTTTTCGATCGAGTTTTTGACTCAGTTCAGGAGAGAGAGCGAGATTGGTTTTAAGTCCGAGAACCCCCTCAAGCGAGACGTTTCCGCTCGTGTTCTGTTTTAACTGGCGCCCCGATGTCTGCAGACCGAGTTCGACCACCCCTTTATTAATCTTGAAGGTGACATCCCCCTCATTAATATTGATATTTTTTAACTCTTCAAGACCAAGCAGATTCGACGCAGAATCGAGGATCGGCATCCGGGTTAATGTCCCCTGATTGAAATTAAAACTCCCGATACCGCTTGTATTCTGCTTGAGCGACGGTTCGTCTGTCCCGGCACCATCGAGAGACAATTGACCATTTAAGAGAGCGAAGAGACTTTCAGCGAGATCGGGAGCGAAAACTTTTACAATCGGGTTGATCTGGACACTCTTGAACTCCATCTGACTCTGATACAAAAGACCGGCTTCGCCGAGATTCACCAGAGCCGACAAATCTACAGTCCCTTCTGCAACATCGGCCGTCAATCTGTTTAAAGTCAGGACATTTTCCTTTAAGCTCAGCTCTGCCGCCACGTTTTGCAAAGGGAGCTGACGATAAAGCAGCTCGTTAATCCGGACCGTCCCGGTGACGGCCAACGGCAGAGAAAACGGACCGATCTGTGCCGACTCCGTTTTTACCTCAGGCTTTGCTGCTGTTTCATTCCCTACTTCATTCGCAGGGAAGAGACGATCAAGATCGATACGCGCTGACTGTATCGAAAAATCTCCCTGCAACGGCCGTTGCAGCAAATTTGTCATCTGAGCCGAAATATCGAGCGGCTGACCATTCAACTTCAGCACCAGTTTCCCGGTTTTAAGCCTGTTTTGTTCCAGGAGAACTGTCCCATTCAGATCAGCCTGAATCGCATCGATATGAGCGGTGATCTGGTCAAATTCAATCTGTCCTGAATGAAGAAGGGTCTCCGGTTGAGCGGTCAGACCATCCAGAACAATCTGCGCGGAAATTTTACCATCAAGTTTCAGCTTTTCGGGGATTGCAACCAATCCCGGCGGAATAGAGCCGAGCAGAGAAGAGACCGATGCCGCCGGAAGACGGATCGTTGCACGCAGGCGTTCACCTCTCGCCTCGGCAAGCAGACCGCCTTTGATATCGATCCGGGTCTGGTTAATCCGCGCATCGAAATCAGCAGAAAAATCATCGAGATTAAACTTTCCATTCAAAGCAAAGGCGTTGGCATTCCAATCACCCGAAAGAGTGAGTTGAAACGGCTCTGTCAGGGAAAAACCGTTTACGGCAAGATTTAAATCTGAAACAGTATGTCGCTCCCCTTTTTTTGTCTGATCAATAAACTGAATATCCCCTTCGGTTATCACAATTTCTGAAACATAAACCGCTAAAGGGGGAGGAGCTGAATCCGTCGTCTTTTCCGGTTTTTTCGCAACGGCACTGTCGGCGGTTTGAGTCAGATCGGTAAAATTAAAGGTCCCATCGCTGTATCGGGTGATCTGAAGATGCGGGCGTACCAGCCGGAGTTCGGCCACTTCGACCCGAAGCATGAACAGCGGCAAAAGCCGGTAGCGCAGAACCGCCTTTTCTACGGCTACAAACGGATTATCCGCTTCGCGGTTTGTGAGCACGACATCGTTGAGAACGATTCCGGAAAGCAGACTAATTTCAATCTCTCCCAGCTGCAGATCGCGGTGCAGTCTCTCTGCAACCATCGGCACCAGCGTATTGCGAACCCGGTCCGGCGTAATCAGTATATTAACCAGTACCAGCACAACCACAAAACCGACGCCGATCAGGGCTGTCAGTAGCAGCAATATTTTTTTCCAGCGTTGCATGGTCAAACCCCCTTTTTCAGCTCCGGTTTGTAAAGCTTTTGTATTGAAAGCCACTGTTGTGCCGTGACCGGTTGTACCGACAGCCGATTACCACGGCGCAATACGTCCATCCCGGACAGAACAGGATGCTGACGCAGCGCCTCACGCGTTAGCGGAAATGGGAGAGGCGCCACCGCCTGAAGATCGACCATATACCAGATCGGTTTTTCCTCTGAGGCGCGCGGATCAAAATGGTCTGAGCGCGGATCGAGAGCAGTATGATCCGGGTATCCGGCTCGCACGACAGAAGCAATCCCGACAATCGCCGGCTGCTTGATATTACTGTGATAAAAAAGGACGCCGTCACCGACCTGAATTTCATCGCGTAACAGATTTCGCGCCTGATAGTTGCGCACGCCGTCCCAACTCGTGACACGATCTGGATGATCGTTTAAAAGATCATCAAACGAAAAACAATCCGGTTCCGATTTCATCAGCCAGAAACGCCGCTTCATCATGCCGCCCCTTTCTAAATAAACGTAATTGACTTAAGTCAAAGCTATGTTTGACTTATTGAACTATTCTCTTTCACGACAGCAGCCGGTGACAGGAAAACTATACCTGTCAATGATGATACTCTCAACTGAAACCCTATCAAACAACAGGAGGAATTACCGATGTTTTGCAACCAATGTGAACAAGCTGCCAAAGGGACCGGATGTACCGCAATCGGCGTCTGTGGCAAACAGCCCGATGTCGCCGCTTTGCAAGATCTACTTGTTTATGCTTTAAAAGGGGTCGGCTTTTGGGCTGACAAAGCCCGCGCAGCCGGGAAAAAAGATAATGAGATCGACCGCTTTGTGATCGAAGGGCTGTTCACGACTGTGACCAACGTCGATTTTGACCCGGCTGATATCGAAAAAGTCTTGCGTAAGACAGCTGTGATCAAAGATAAAGCTCAGCTTCTGGCTGGTCCGGTCGCTGGGACGATTCCGGCCGCCGCCACCTGGCAACCGGCAGCGGACAGAGCAGGGCTCCTTGCTCAGGGTGAGTCGCACGGTATCCATAATGCAGACGTCGACACGGATATCGAGTCGATCCGGCAGGTTATTCTTTACGGTCTGAAGGGGTATGCAGCCTATGCAGACCATGCTCTGATCCTCGGTCGCGAAAGTGATGAAGTCTACGCATTTACCCACAAAGCACTCGCTGCCACCCTTGATGAGACCCTTGGGCTGATGGATTATGTCGGGATGGCGATGGAGACCGGCCGTATCAACCTGGTCACCATGGAACTCTTAAGCACCGCCCACACCGACAGCTACGGCCATCCGGTTCCGACTCCGGTGAACCTTGGCACCAAAGCCGGCAAGGCGATCCTGGTCACCGGTCACGATCTCAAGATGCTTGAAGAGATCCTCAAACAGACGGAAGGGAAAGGGATCAATGTCTACACCCACGGCGAGATGCTGCCGGCACACGGTTATCCCGGCCTTAAAAAATACAACCATCTGGCCGGCAACTTTGGCGGCGCCTGGCAGGATCAAGCGAAAGAGTTCCCGAATTTTCCCGGAGCGATCATCTTCAACACCAACTGTATTCAGAAACCGGCCGACAGCTACAAAGATCGTCTCTACACCTGGGGTCTTGTACAGTGGCCGGACGTCAAGCATATCGATGGGTGGGACTTCTCGGCGCTGATTGACAAGGCTCTGGCCTGCGACGGGTTCAAAGATAATCCGGGACAGGAGATTCTGACCGGATTCGGACACAACGCTGTTCTCGGTGTCGCTGACAAGGTGATTGCCGCCGTCAAGTCGGGCGACATCAAGCACTTCTTTTTAGTCGGTGGTTGTGACGGCGCCAAAAGCGGCCGAAACTACTACACCGAATTTGTCGAAAAAGCCCCGAAGAACACCATTATTCTGACGCTGGCTTGTGGAAAATATCGTTTCAACACTATGGAACTCGGTGACATCGGAGGGATTCCACGACTGCTCGACGTCGGTCAATGTAACGACGCCTACAGTGCCATCCAGATTGCCGTCGCGCTGGCGAATGCCTTCGAGTGCGAGGTCAACGACCTGCCGCTCTCCTTTATCCTCTCCTGGTATGAGCAGAAAGCTGTAACAATTCTGCTCACTTTGTTGCATCTCGGAATCAAGAACATCAAGCTCGGACCGACACTTCCGGCCTTTATTACGCCGAATGTTCTTAACTTCCTGGTTGAGAACTTCAACATCGGTCCGATCGGTGATGCAGAAACAGACTTAAAAGCTATTCTCGGTTAATAACCGGGACCGTCTGCAATGAAAGGGCGTCGGGAATCCGGCGCCTTTTTATTGCAGAGCTGAATTCCCGTAGAAATTCAGCACAATAAAAATAAACAGATAAAATTCGCCAAAACTTTATTGACAGTCTCTAATGCCACTGTAAACTGGAAGCAAATCGTATTTCGGAATGCAATCGTCACTCTGTCTGCCAACAGAATATTTTTCCGGTTTACTGTAGAATCTGTGGTGTGCCAGCCTGTCTCGAAACAGGACGCCTGAAGCAGCTCTCCAAACCGGTCGTTAATACTAA
>JACUTX010000162.1 GCA_014859615.1 Desulfuromonadales bacterium
CCTTTAGCGAATTTTGATCAGATGATGTGATCTTCCGGATAATCTGTCTTGGGACAGGCAAGATCAGCCCCTTTGAATGGTCGTGCCATCTTCTGACCCAAAATTTAGCGGTTTCATAACGAAGCCATGATTCATCTGATCAACGGTGCATTTTCTTTAGGCAGCTTGTCCGTGCTGATGAGCAAAAAAAAGGCCGCCCACTATACGGGCAGCCCTTTTTTTGTCAGATCGAAATTTTCTTAATAAGTTTCTATGTGCAGCTCGAAATGCTTCTGCGGGTGGAGACAGGCCGGACAGCTGTCAGGAGCAGAGCTCCCCTCGTGGACATAACCACAGTTCCGACATTTCCAGGCCACGACAGTCTCCTTTTTAAAGACCTGGCCTGTTTCGACATTGGTCAGCAGTTTACGATAACGCGCCTCATGCTTCGCCTCAACTTTGGCGATCGCCCTGAATGCCTGGGCAATCAAAGGAAAACCCTCTTCCTCGGCAATCTTTGCTGCCCCCGGATAAAGAGCCGTCCATTCTTCCTTCTCACCATCGGCTGCCGCTTTTAAATTTTCAGCCGTGTTGCCGATAACACCGGCAGGAAAGGTTGCCGTAATTTCAGCCATCCCCCCTTCGAGAAATTTAAAAAACCGTTTCGCATGTTCACGCTCGTTCTCAGCCGTCTCAATAAACAACGCTTCAATCTGCATATACCCCTCTTTGCGCGCCACAGAGGCAAAGTAGGTATAACGATTGCGAGCCTGAGATTCACCGGCAAAAGCGGCCAGAAGGTTCTTTTCGGTGCGGGTCCCTTTAATCGATGACATAAGTTTCTCCTTGCAGGTCATAAAGTGAATGTAACAATTCGATCGAGGTCAACAGTCTCGACACGATTCAAGAACAGGTACATATTCACCTTAAAATCGGGACAAATCAACTATTTAAACAACAAAAAGGGGATGGAATCAGGTTCCTCTCTTTACTGCATTATGAAATTTCATCATTCGAGAATAATCAACAGATCCCCCTGTTGAATTGACGCCCCTTCTGCAAACAGAATTTCTTTAACGACTCCACCCCGTTTTGACTTGACAGCGGTCTCCATCTTCATCGCTTCAGTCGACACCAGCGTGTCCCCCTCTTTGACCTCATCACCCATTGCAACCAGTAATTTAAAGATTTTACCCGGCATCGGCGCACCGATCTGCCTGCTATCGTCCAGATCAGCTTTCGGGTGGCTGATATCTTCCGTATCGACGGAGAGATCCTTGATCAGAACCTGACGCGGCTCGCCATTGAGTTCAAAGTAGATATTGCGGGTTCCATCTTCATGCACTCGACCGATTGCATTCAGTTTGATAATAAGTGATTTACCCGGTTCGATATCAACAGTCACTTCATCGCCAACATCGAGTCCATAGAAAAATACCGGAGTCGGCATAAAGGATGTATCACTGAAATCCTGACGATGCCGATCAAATGTTTCGAAAACTCCCGGATAAAGAACGGCCGACAGCACATCACGGTCTGAGACAGTGTGGCCGAGTTTTTTCTCCAGTTCTGCTTTTTTGGCAGTCAAATCGATCGGTTCCAAAAGTTCACCAGGGCGGCAAGTGAGCGGCTGCTCGCCTTTGAGGATAATCTTTTGCAGCTGCTTCGGAAAGCCACCATAAGGCTGACCAATCATCCCTTTAAAAAAATCGATGACTCCCTGCGGGAAAGCGAGATCTTCCCCACGCTCCAGGACATCTTCAGGTTCGAGGTTGTTCTGCACCATAAACATCGCCATATCGCCGACGATTTTTGAAGATGGCGTCACTTTGACCAGATCGCCGAACATATCATTAACCTTGCGATACATCTCCTTGCACTCTTCCCAACGATGGCCGAGGCCGAGGCCCTCAACCTGCGGCTTATAGTTGGAGTACTGACCACCCGGGATCTCATGATGGTAAACCTGAGCGGTACCGCTGCGCAGTTCAGATTCAAACGGCGCATAGTAAGTACGGACAGTCTCCCAGTAATTGGCCAGCTTCTGCAAACCCGCCTGATCGAGTTGCGGATCCCAGATCGACCCCTCCAACGTCGCCAGAAGAGCGTTCATATTAGGCTGAGCGGTCAGTCCAGAGACCGAGGAGAGCGCTGCATCGACGATATCACAGCCAGCCCGGGCTGCCATCATCAGCGTCGCGCCACCATTGCTCGATGTATCGTGCGTGTGCAGATGGATCGGGATGCCGATTTCATCCTTGAGGGTTTTAACCAGTTTTTCAGCTGCAAACGGCTTGAGCAGACCGGCCATATCCTTGATAGCCAGGATATGCGCCCCCATCTTCTCCAGCTCTTTGGCGAGATTGACATAATATTCAAGCGGATATTTGTCGCGTTTCAGATCGAGGATATCGCCGGTGTAGCACATCGCCGCCTCGCAGATCGTCCCCGATTTACGGACGGCGTCCATAGCGACCTGCATCCCTTTGGTCCAGTTCAGGGAATCGAATACCCGGAAAACATCAATGCCGCTCTGCGCTGATTTAGCGACAAACTCCTGCACCACGTTATCAGGGTAATTCGTATAACCGACGGCGTTGGATCCACGCAACAGCATCTGAAACAGGATATTCGGTATCTTTGTCCGCAGGCGATCGAGACGCTCCCACGGATCTTCATTAAGAAAACGCATCGAAACGTCGTATGTTGCCACCCCCCACATCTCAAGAGAGAAGAGTCCGCCACCGAGGTGAGCCGTCGCCTCGGCAATCCGATCGAGATCAAAGGTTCTGAAACGCGTCGCCATCAGCGACTGATGCGCATCGCGCATGGTCGTATCGGTCACCAGCAGCCGTCTCTCCTTGCGTGCCCACTCGGCCAGACCTTCGGCCCCTTTTTCTCGCAGAATATCGCAAGTCCCGCGCGGATAAGCCTGACCATAAGGGATCTCCGGCAGATCTGCATCACGCAGATTTTTGAAATTCAATTTTTTGGCCGGAGCAATGCCAGGATATCCATTGACTGTTGTATGTGCAACAAATGAAAGGATTTTATTCGCTCGGTCTTTCTTGACCGGCAGGTTAAAAACCTCCGGGTGTTTATCGAGAAAGCTGGTATCGCAGGTCCCTGCAAGGAAGACCGGATGCGTAATCACTTTCTCCAGAAAACCGATATTGGTCTTGACCCCACGGATCCTGAACTCCTGCAGTGCACGATGCATGGTGCGCGACGCATCACCAAAGGTCAAACCCCAGGCAGATATTTTAACCAGTAGGGAGTCGTAATGCGGCGTAATCACCGCCCCGGCATAACCGGCTGCGGCATCGAGACGCACCCCGAAACCGGCCGCAGTCCTGAAGGCTTTGATGGTTCCAAAATCAGGGGCAAAGTTATTGGCGGGATCCTCAGTGGTGATACGAGACTGGATTGCATAGCCACGCAACTCGATATCTTTTTGACTCTTGATATTAATTTCGGAATCAGAGAGTTTGTATCCTTCTGCAACCCGGATTTGCGCTTGCACCAGGTTACGCATCGTTACCAGTTCAGTGACTGTATGTTCTACCTGTATCCGCGGATTGACCTCGATAAAATAAAAATTTTCTTCTTTGTCCATCAGGAATTCTATCGTACCGGCATTAACGTAATTGACCGCCTTGGCAATTTTCAGTGCGTAGTTACAGATCTCCTCACGCTTCTTCCCGGTGAGATAGAGAGATGGAGCAATTTCAATCACTTTCTGGTGACGGCGTTGAATCGAACAGTCCCGCTCATAAAAATGCACAAGATTACCGTGCTTATCACCGAGAATCTGCACTTCAACATGCTTCGGATTTTCAATGTACTTTTCAAGAAAAATAGATGCATTACCAAAAGCTGCCTTAGCTTCGGAAGCAGCGGAACGCAACCCTTCGAGGAGTTCCTTCTGATTCTGGGCAACCCGCATACCCCGTCCGCCACCACCGGCCGTTGCCTTGACAATAATCGGATAACCTGAATCTTTGGCAAAAATTAGAGCATCTTCATCCGTAGTGATCGGATGCTCGGTGCCGGGGACAATCGGCACTCCGGCCTCAACCGCCACCATTCGGCCCGAAACTTTGTCGCCGAGTCGACGTTGGATATCGGGGGTCGGTCCGATAAAGGCGATGCCAGCCCGTTCGCACGCTTCTGCAAATTCGGCGTTCTCCGACAAAAAACCGTAGCCGGGATGAATCGCATCGACATCTTTTTTCCTCGCCAGCTCAATGATTTCATCGATACTTAAATAGACATCGATCGGCCCCTTCCCTTTACCGATCAGATAAGCCTCATCGGCCTTGTAGCGATGCAAGGAGAGTCGATCCTGTTCAGAATAGATGGCAACAGTATTGATACCGAGTTCCGTACAGGCACGAAAAATACGAATCGCAATCTCACCACGATTGGCCGCCATGATTTTTTTAAATTTTTTGACCGACATTAAATAAACCTCCAGGTTTGTAGAATATAGTTATAAATTTAAATCTTCGTTAAAAATTACACTAAGAATAAACTCTTTAACCGTTACCATTATTGATAATTAATTTTTTTAGTTACAATTAATTTTTTCAATAAATTTAACAACTTAGAGACAATGGTCTTTGACATATAAGCAGTCCGGAACATGCCCTGTCAAGATGCAATCTTGTTCTATTTTATAACCCTATGATATTTATGCAAATTTTTTACTGCAAATCTCATTGTTTGCGCCATAGCGCAACGATAAGTAATATATGGCAAAAAACGGATATTTATCGCTCTTGTTTACGACGAGCGGCTGAAGTGAAAACTTGTCATTTTTTGTATTTCATGGCAGCATGAACCGTCAAAATCATGACACACCGGTTAAACAAATGAGGTGCTCTGATGAATGCAAAAAGCAATATTCTGCTGATTGATGATGACCACAACAGTCGTGATGCTCTGACCGCCCTCCTCACCTCTGCCGGCCATCATGTTCAGGCGGCTGAATCTGCCGAAATGGCGCTGGCAATCCTGGAAGAAAATTCCTTTACGATTATTATCACCGATCTTAACCTCCCCGGAGCCAGCGGCATCGATATCCTCAAGTGGGTCAAAGAGAATGCATCGGACACCAGCGTTATCCTGATCACAGGAATGGGGTCTGCTGAATCAGCCGTTACGGCCATGAAGGAAGGGGCTTTTGACTACATCACAAAACCTTTTAATATCAAGGAGCTGCAGATTGTCATCGAAAAAGCGTTGGCAAATCAGCAATTGATCGTCGAAAATCGTTACCTTAGACAACAGCTGCATGGTAAATACAATTTTGACAAAATCATCGGAACCAGTCTGGCAATGCAGCGTGTCTTTCGGTTGATGGAGAAGGTCACACACACGGATTCGACGATTCTTATTTTGGGGGAATCAGGCACCGGTAAAGAGCTGGTCGCCAAGGCGGTTCATTTCAACAGCCAACGTAAAAACCACCCCTTTATTGCCATTAACTGCGGAGCAATCCCGGCAGACCTGCTTGAGAGCGAGCTGTTCGGACACGTGAAAGGAGCTTTTACCGGTGCAATTGCCGACAAACCAGGTAAGTTTGAATTGGCAAACAGAGGGACGATATTCCTCGATGAAATTGCAACAATGCCGATGTTGCTCCAGTCAAAACTGCTTCGTGTTCTACAGGAGCATGAATTTGAACGTGTCGGCGCCGGTCAAACAATCAAACTCGACGTACGGGTCATCTCGGCGACAAATTCAAATCTGGAAAAAGAAGTTAAACATGGAAATTTCCG
>JACUTX010000163.1 GCA_014859615.1 Desulfuromonadales bacterium
CGGGTGCGGCTGATGGAGAGTTCAATCGGAAAAGCGACTTCGCCTCGCCGCCACCCCAGCGTTTCATAACAGATACGTTCACTCCCCCCTTTGGATCCGCTGGGCAAGGGAAGGAAATCATCCTGATTCCATCCTGTCCCTTCGGGTTTTACCAGGAAGCTGA
Organism: Desulfuromonadales bacterium; assembly: GCA_014859615.1. Classification (GTDB taxonomy): domain Bacteria; phylum Desulfobacterota; class Desulfuromonadia; order Desulfuromonadales; family UBA2294; genus Kmv16. The sequence goes on from JACUTX010000163.1 coordinate 164, forward strand.
ACGGCTGACCGACTACCTCCGCTTCGGCATAACCGAACAGGGGATAAACGCCAAATGGATACAGCTCAGCTATCTCAAGCTGTTGCTGCGTCTTCGGCAACCTGGCAATCCGTGAACCGCAACATGCGGAACTGAGGACCCATGGCTTTGCGTCGTCGGATTTCTCCGAGTATGCCCCTGTCGAAAGTCAAATGCGATTTTTCAGTTAAACACTTCAAAAGGACTTCTGTCAATTCACCCGTGTTCATCTGGATCCACCAGCAGGGATTAAACCTGCACTCATTCAATAAAAAATAAAATAAATATGACTAACGATATAAAGCTTGTATTTCGGTAACTTACGATCTGATCCTATAAGATTTTACAGGAGTATCCATCGCCCCTAACTTATTGAAATCACATACCCTATAACATCTTACAGCTTGTTAATTTTTTAATCTTTTGTAAAATCGACCCCTATTCAATTTATTGAATATAATTATTAGTTGAAATATTTAGTTTCATCGACAAAGGCAAAATCGGGGTAACCCGATGACGCAAAGCCACGGGTCCTTCAGAACAGGATAGCCGAGCCACCGAGAAGAGACTGATATCCGGTCCTCCTTCTTTGGATAAGGTTGACCGGATTTTTTTTGGGGAGGTTCGCATATGCTAAAGCGTGTCTTGATTGTGGATGACTCAGAAACCGTAAGAAAAATTCTCGAAGCGACCTTAACGGCAGCAGGGTATGAAGTGACTGAAGCCGAGAATGGTGTTGAGGCCTTGGCTTATGCGGGGAGCTCGCACTTTGACCTGTTGATGACGGATTTGAAAATGCCGAAGATGGATGGCTATGAGCTGGTTAAGTCTTTTCGCAAGCTGGATGGATACAGGTTTACGCCAGCCATCATGCTCACCTCGGAAATCGATCTTCTAAAAAAGCAGAGCTGTCTGGCCGCCGGTGTCAGCAGCTGGCTGACCAAACCATTTCGACCCGAACAGGTGCTGCAAATCATAAAAATGGTCACACCAACCAACTTAAACTAACAAGGAGATTTATTATGAAATTCAAGACAGCCGTTGTCACATTAGCTCTGCTTTTAAGTTCAAGCTGCCTCTACGCGCAAGCAGAATTTCCTTTAAGAACTAAATATCCGGAGGTCAAACCGATCTCAATGGAAGATTTGGCGAAAAATTACAATGAGACCGAGATCGTCGATGTCAGATCCAAGATGGAATTTGATGTTATTCATATTGCGGGTGCAAAACATATCCAGGTCACAGAGCTTGCATTCCTTGAGAATCTTGAAAAATTGCGGAGCAAAGCGGGTGCGAAGCCGATCGCTTTTTATTGCAACGGCCACAGCTGTGCCAAAAGCTATAAGGCGGCTGAACAGGCGACTAAAGCCGGATTTAAAAATGTTTACTGTTTTGATGCCGGAATTTTTGAATGGGTTGAAGCTTACCCGGAGCGCGGCGTCCTGCTTGGAGAGACGCCTGCGAATAAAAGCAAAATAATATCAGAGGCCGACCTGAAGAAAAAAATGCTCTCCTTTGCTCAATTTAAAGAGAGAGCTAAGCAACCGAACACAATTATTATCGACACACGTGATCCGTTTCAAAGAGCCGCAGCAACCGATCTGCCGCAAAATAAAATTGTCGATCTCAGTAACATCCGCAATATCCCGATGGACAGGATGCTGACACTGCTGAAAAAAAGAGAATTTGCCGACAAGCAACTTTTGATTTTTGATGCAGTCGGGAAACAGGTGCAGTGGTTGCAGTACCACCTTGAGGCGTATGGCTATAAAAATTACAATTTTATGGATAAAGGCGTTTTGGGCGCGGCCAATGCTGGCGGAGTGAAATAAAAAGGGCGGATCATGCGCAATTTTGGCATAACGGGCAAATTTATTATTGTGGTGACAATAGTAACCGTGTTGATTCTTTCGGCGATCGCATTCAGTACGATTCGAATCAGCAACACCCAACAGCTTTTGCAGGTCGAATCCTTTATCAATCTTCTTGCGGATGAAGAGAAGACGCAGGAGAAGCTCCTGCTGAAAAATATTGAGAAAAAAGGGGCCATTATTGCAGAGCTCGCTGCCAGTACTGCCGTAGGAATGATCTTTAATTACGATTTTGAAAGTCTGGCTAAAGTTGCAAAAAATATCGAGAATGACACCGATATTGCTTTTATCCAATTCATCGACACGGATAACAATCCTTACATAGAATCATCCGGGCAGCTCAAGAGCGACCAGATTATTAAAGCTGACATCGCGGTGGAAAATTCCGAAGGGAAAAGATCTCTTGGGAGTGTGATTGTCGGAATGCGCCACGATTCAGTCAAGACCGCGATTGAGGATCTCCAGGAACGTATCGAACAGCAGTCGATTCAATCGCGACAGGCTAACGAAATTGCAGCAAGCACAATTTCATATTCAATTGCCATTCTCTCCTTGATCGGGGTCATCGTCCTGTGCACCGTGATCTACTTTTGGTTTTCAAAATTTATTGTGCGCCCGTTACGAAAAAACATGTTATTTGCTGCCGGTATTGGCGATGGCGACATCAATAACGATCTTCAAGTAGAGAGTCGTGATGAAATGGGGCAATTGGCAAATTCAATGAACAGCATGGTCGACTCCCTGCGAAACGTCACCTCAATAGCCAAGGCGATCGCCCAGGGGGATCTTCAGATCACAATCTGTGAAAGATCTGAGGTTGATGAATTAATGAAAGCACTGCAGGAAATGCTGCAACGTTTAAGTGAAGTTGTCAGTGGCGTTAAAAGTGCCGCTGACAATGTGGCGCGCGGCAGTCGTGCAATGACTGCCAGTGCCATGCAGCTATCGGAAGGGGCGACAGAGCAGGCGGCTTCAGCTGAAGAAGCTTCCTCCTCGATAGAACAGATGTCGGCTAACATCCGGCAGAATGCAGACAATGCGATCCAGACAGAAAAGATTGCCATGACCACAGCCGACCGGGCCCGCGATGGGGGGCAAGCGGTTAATGAAACGATTGCGGCCATGAAAAAGATTGTTGACAAGATCAATATCATCGAAGAGATCGCCCGACAGACCAACCTTTTAGCCTTAAATGCCGCAATTGAAGCGGCTCGAGCCGGCGAACATGGCAAGGGATTTGCGGTCGTGGCCGCAGAAGTGCGCAAGCTGGCAGAGCGGAGCCAGATTGCTGCCGGTGAAATCAGCACTCTGTCGGCAGGGAGTGTCGCTGTCGCTGAAAAAGCAGGATTGCTCCTTGGGCAGATTGTGCCGGATATTCAGCGCACGGCCGAACTCGTGCAGGAGATTGCAGCCGCCAGTCGTGAGCAGGATGCCGGCTCAGTGCAGATTAACAGCGCAATTCAACGGCTCGACCAGGTTATTCAACAGAATTCTGCCTCGGCTGAAGAGATGGCTTCAACGTCAGAAGAGTTGAGCGGGCAGGCTGAACGTCTGCTGCAAATGATGCAATTTTTTATTTTAGATGAAAATCTCGAGCTTAAACTGAATCAGGAACGTCAGCGTTTAACCCAGAATCGACTGCTCCTTGTTTCGTCCGGAAACAGATCTCATCCTGCCGGAGGTCCTATCCATTTGGATTCCAGGGCGAGTAACGATAATTCTTTAACAGGTTTTGAAACATATTAATGACGCACTCGCAAGAAAACAGGTTTCTTGTGGAGATTGGAAAAACTGTCACAGAAGGAGGATATTATGAAAAAACTTGTACTGATTCTTGCTGCTCTGTTTATCGCCATTCCGGCAATTGCTTATCAAGATGTGACCCCGACGGACGCCTATTCACTGGCAGCTTCGTCGCCAAATGTCTTTATCCTCGATGTTCGAACCGTTGCCGAGTGGACATGGGTCGGCCATCCCGGTGTCAATAAAAGCGGTGCAGGGTCGGAACTGGAGGGGAAAGTCGTCAATATCTCCGTACTGATCGATATCAATAATGAGCTGGTTGAAAATCCGTTCTTTATCAGAAGTGTCAAAAATATGTTCCAGGACAAAGAGAACGTGACCTTGATTACCTTGTGCCGTAGTGGTGGGCGAAGCGTGACCGCTGCCAAGGCCCTCGAAGCCGCCGGGTACACAAACGTTATGAATATGGTGACCGGTTTTGAAGGCGGGAAAGATGGGGACGGCTACCGGACGCTAAACGGTTGGAAGGTTGACGGCCTGCCGTATAACAATTCGAGCGTTGGCGGATATCTCCTCGATTTTCATGGAAAAGGGAACGGCTACGGCCATTATAAATAATTTTTACCGCACGCTGATGGCGTCGCAAAAACCCGCCAATTGCGTCCGGTGCCGTAATCGCTCGCTGCTTCGACAAGCGCGAGTATGCTTCACTGCACGATAATTTCGTCACTTGCGAGTGAGAGCCACCTTTGGCAGTAAAGGGTGGCTCTCACTGTTTGACGTAATTTTTATCAAGCTGTGAATCTGCTGCCAGGCGTACAAAATATCTACTACCCGGTAACCTGTCATCTATCGCATCTTGCTGGTTATTTTCAGCGCCAGCTGCGTTATGACCAACGCTGATTAGCTACGGCCAGGCAGACTTGGTCATGCCTTGATAACACCCCAACTCCTGCGCAATATTTCGACATGTTATGGTAGTCGATTCGTAGAAGAACGGAACTCAATTCAGAGGGGTCTTGCCGATTTTTTTGAGATGTCGGCTATTTTTACATCAATTTCCGGCCAGTTTAATATGGTCTGGTCTCCCCAATGAACATCTACAGACAACAGTCCGCGGGCGTACGCCTTGGTTACGAGTTCCTGTCTGGTTTTGGCTCCGACCTTATTTTTGGCATTTGTTATATGAAAGACAACGGTAGATTCTGCCAAGCGCAGCTTGTCTCCGATCATTTTTGAGCTGTAACCGTCGGCAATATATTGAAGAATTTCGTGTTCTCGTTGCGTGAGTATGATTTTGTCGTCAACATTGATCCTGACCAGAGTTTCGAACAGATGTGCGCCGATAATAGGCCCGTAGAGTCGGGCCTGTTGAATCGCTTCTCCCTTCTGTGTAAAAGGTTTTTTTGTGGTGAGATGAAAAATACCGTGGTGATGATGGGTATGGACAGGGATTCCTACGCCGCCGGTCCAGCCACTTCTACGACAATCGCGCATAAAAGCTTTTATTTTTGGCGTAAAATCCGTCCAGAGTGCTTCATCGGCAGACCAGGTAATGGCAAGATTGTTGTAGAGGCAGTGAGCAACAACCGGGTCTGATTCATAATAATTTTTCAGTTTATAAATCGCCAGCCAGGTCAGGGGGTAGTTGGTCGAGACCAGAACTTTCGTTTCGGTGAAACTTGCAACAACATGCGTAATAAAACCGTAATATTCCCACCCCAGCAAGGCACAGATATCTGCCATGACAGGCTTGATATCCTTCTTGCCGGCACTGTTTAAACGTTCACAGGCTTTAAGAATTTCAGTTTGAAGCGTTTGTGTCATGTTCAATCTCAACTCAATAAAAAACCGCCCTGAGCAAGGGCGGTTAAAAATAGCTCTGGTACAGCCTGGCTATCCTCTTGGGATCCATGGCTTTGCGTCCCCGGATCGCTCCGGGTTTGCCCTT
>JACUTX010000164.1 GCA_014859615.1 Desulfuromonadales bacterium
TTAAGTTGAACTCATTCAACAGAGCCTTTTGCAATCGTCCTCTTACGTCATTCCCTAAGTGATTTTAATCTGGAATCCAGTTCTTTAACTGGTTGAAAATGCGGGATCTTTTGATAGAGGCATTGTTGGGATGACAACCTTTTACAAAAGGCCCGACAGAATCGATTTTTATACATCCAACCGCTCGACCAGAATCTCGGCGATATCCTTCGGCGTCAGTTGACCCTCGAGTTCCGCCCCTTTGACCCCGTCCTCGAACATGGTCAGACAAAACGGACAGTTGGAGACCAGCGTTGACGCGTCTGTCTCCGCCGCCATCTTCACCCGGGTTTCGCTGATCCGGCTGCCGAGCTTCTCCTCCGCCATAATCCGGCCGCCTCCGGCGCCGCAACAAAAACTCTCCGCCCGACTTTTAGTCATCTCATTGAGCTTGATTCCGGCCGCCGCAAGTAGCGCGCGCGGTGCTTCGTAAATGTCGTTGTAACGACCAAGATAACAGGAATCGTGATAGGTGCAGTTTAACGGATTGTCAGGGGTGAACTTCAAACGGCCCTCCCCCAGCAGTTTTTCGAGAAAGACGGTGTAATGTTCCACCGGAGTATCGAAATCAAGATCGCGATAATCCTTGGCCAAGGTGTTGAAGCAGTGCGGACAGGTGGTGACAATCTGTTTGACTTCATACTGTTTGATCAGCGCGATGTTTTCTGCAGCAACAGACTGATAGAGATATTCATTCCCCATTTTGCGGACCGGTTCGCCGCAACATTTTTCCTCTTTTCCAAGAATACCGACCTTCACTCCGGCCGCCGTACAGAGCCTGATAAACGCCTTGGCGATCGCCTGATTCCGTTTGTCAAACGAGGCATAACAGCCGACGAAGTAGAGGATGTCGACATCCGGATCTTCGGACAACAGCTTGACGTCGAGACCTGCAGCCCAGTCGCCGCGCGTCGCGTAACCGATGCCGAGAGGGTTGCCGTTGACTTCGACCTGATTCACCGCCGTCATCACCTCTTCACCGGGGAATTCCCCTTCCATCAGTACCAGATTGCGCCGCATATCGAGGATCTTGTTGACATGTTCGATACTCGCCGGACAGATCTCCTGACAGGCGCGGCAGGTGGTACAGGCCCAAAGAACGTCGGTGGAGACGGTCTCGATCAAATTCGCCTCGGGAGAAGTAAAAGCGACCTCACCAATTTGATTGACCACTTTCATCGGTGATAGCGGTTTGTCCGTTGCATACGCCGGGCAACGATCCTGACACCGCTTACAAACGGTACAGGCGTCCGCATCAAAAATATCTTTCCAGCTCAGATCGGTCAGATGTGCAGTGCCAAACGATTCAGCCGCTTCATCCTCCAGGTCGAGGGTGACCATATTCCCTTTCGGCCCACGGTCGGCAAACAGATAGTTAGCGCTGGTGGTGAAGATATGACGAAATTTTGAAAACGGGATCGAAATAATAAAGCCGATGACCAGAAACAGATGCAGCCACCAGGTCGCCTTGTGCAAGGAACGCAACGCTTCCGGGTCGATAGCCGCCATAGCTTTGGCGAAAACCAGCCCGACCGGCGACCAGATCGCCAGGGGGGTGCCGAGTTCGGTCACCGCCATGCGTGCCCCTTCGATGACGAAGCCGGTGATCAGGATTGTGAACAGCAGACCGTGCATGAGCAGATCGTCTTTTGTATTCGCCAGACCTTCAGGACGGACGATATAACGGCGGACAAACAGGCCCGCCAGCATGACAATCGCGACCAGACCGGCGATATCAAGGGTGATCGAAAAAAGTTTATAAAATGTGCCGGTGAGAAATTTGATATCGAACAGAGGGTCGGTAAAATCGGCCTGTACCACAATCAGGCAGGTGCCGATAAAGAGGAGCAGAAATCCCCAGAAGAAGAGCGCATGAGTCCATCCCGGCCCTGCAACCCGCAGCAGTTTACTCTGCAGCAGGATCGAGCGCACCGTATCGATAATGCGCCGATCAAGCTGGTCGGTCCGGTTCAGCTCCTGTCCTTGACGATAAACCTTGATTCGCTGCCAGAATCCGTAACAGAGCACCGCGAAGGCGGTCAACGTCAGCAGATACATCGGGATCAAGACCCCGGCCGAGCTGCCGACATTCCAGTAGATTTCACGCGTAAATTCCATCTTGCCTCCTGTAATTTATTACGTTAACTATTCAGTATTATTAAGAATAATCAGAAAGATTGTTAGCCCCGAAGGATTTTATCAAACAATCCATGGCTTTCAAAGCTGGCTTCTTTGATTCCCCCCTCGGGAATGACAATTTTTCGCAGTTGTTGAATAGTTGTTGTCTGCGAAAAAAACATATTAGACTTTAATAAAAATATTGTCATCCTCGAAAAAAGTAACGATTCAGTAATATTAAGATTTATCGAAAAGAGTGTCAGCGCCGAATAATTCTAGCAAAGGATCTATGGTTTAAAACTGGATTTCCGTTTACCTTTCGGGAATGACACCAACACTAAATCTGCCTTACGTAAAAGTCAAGATTAAATATAACAGCATTCTATAAATACAGATAATAGATATTTTTGTGCACAGAATGGGGATTTAATGAATTGACATAAACAGATAGTTGATGCTATTTGTTCACATCAAACGTACGTAAAGGTGAACATAATGGTCGACAAAAATGAAGTCCTGGTTCAAATAGGCGATCTGGCTAAACAGCTCGGCATCACCACCCGCACGATCCGCTATTATGAAGAGATCGGTCTGATGGGGCTGTCACAACGGATCGGTACCGGCGCACGACTTTATGGTCGCGACGACATACTTCGTTTGAAATTTATTCTCAAGCTCAAGGAACTCGGCATCGGTCTGAAAGAGATGCAGGAATTAGCTGAAAATTTCGACACCCAAAATCGTGATTTTGCTTCGCAGCAACATCAGTTCACCACGATCACTCCGAAGTTACTTGAAATTCTCGATTTGCATATTCATAAAGTTGACGAAAAAATTTCCAGGCTATCGTCTTTGCGCAAAGATATTGTCGATTATCGGACCCGGATCATCACCACCTTGAAAGAACAAAAACATGAATAGGCCTATCGGTCCCCCCCTCCTCCCTTTTTGTGAGCAGAGAGATCCGTCGATATTTTCGAAACAGTCTGCACAGAAACCGTTTTTGGGGGTCTGAATGTCTGAAAATAATAAATTTTCAGTTCCGGTTGAGTTACGTTTTGCCGACCTTGATGCTTATGGTCACGTCAACAATGCGATCTATTTCACCCTGCTGGAGACGGCCCGAACCAAACTCTTTTATGAAAAATTCATAGAATTCATGGCGCAGTCTTTACTCTTTCTGGTGGTCAAGGCCGAATGTGAATACAAGCTGCCGATCGAACTGAAGGATAAAGTGATCGTTACACTGGAGATGGCGCGGGTCGGTCATTCTAGTTTCGATATCGAATATCTGCTGCACAACGGCGACGATAAAATTTTTGCCCGGGCAAAAACGGTAATGGTTTGTTACGACGGTAAACTGAAAAGAACCGTTCGCATCCCACAAAGTTTCAAACAGCTGATTCTGGTGGGCGAATCGTAATTAAATTGCTTTTCACTTCGACAGACGATCAGATCAAAATATTTTTCGCAACATCTTTTTGACCCCACTCATCACATAAGGCTTCATCCGCCCCTTTTCCTTGAGTATCGCCTTGAACATATCCTTACGTTTCTCTGGCGGAAGGGGTCGTTCTGGCCGTTCGACCAGAGTCAGAGCCTTGCGTTTACAGACTGCAACACAGGCGCCACAACCGAGACAGGCCGATGTGTTGATCTGCGCGACAGGTTCGACTCCTCCCCCGACCAGAGCATCGATCGCTTTGACGTTACAGGCGGTAAAGCAGAGTCCGCAACCATTGCATCTTTCCTGATCAATCTGCGCCAGAAAAGGTGTTTTTCCAACCCCCTCGTGGTAACCGGACTGCACTCCGAGCATCAGTTCACAACAACAGGAGCAACAGTTGCAGATAAACGAGGGGCGCTGACGGATATTATCGGTAATATGGGTCAGATTATGTTCACGAGCTGTAGAGAGGATAGCAAGCAACTCCTCTTTGGTTTTCTGCTCGGCAAAACCACGTCGTGCCATAAATTTGGCCGCCGAGCCGAGGGAGATACAGATATTCTCCACCGGCGCCCCCTTGGCACACGATTGATCCTGGTGTTCTTTTTTATGCCGGCAATAACAGAGACCGGCCGCACCGAAAGAAGCATTCTCAATAATCTTGCGTGCATCTTCGTAACTGGTCACCTCGGAACTGACCGGAATCTGCTCTTCATAAACCAGTGCCCGGGTGAGACTGGTTTTGCTCCCGAAAAACTCGCTCGCCTGGCCGGTTTTCGGGTTTTCGTACATGTATTCGGACATCAACCGGGCGAGTTCAGCCTGCGGCAGATCGACCCGTCTCTTCATGAAGGTAAATTCGAAAAACCCGATCAATCCTGGCATCAGCAGATAGTAGGTTTTGCCGGCATAGGGGATATCCATCACCAGCCCTTTATCGGCCATCCGTTCCAGCAGAGGGAGGAGCTCTGTTTCAGCTATTTTTGTACAACGTACCAGCTCCGGCACGGTTGCCTCCTCAAGAGGAAAGCGCGACGCCACAAAGGCTTCCTGTTCATCGAACAGCAACGCCAGAATTTCACGCAATTTTTCATTATCCACCAACCCGACCGGATACTTATTGAGCCGATCGATTAAGGGAACGATGCTCTTTTTTGAACCGATATAATGTCCCATTGAACCAACCCTTTATATCTGAAAGCTGATTGTTACAATTCAGCACAATCGGCAGAAAAAAATTATGAAAAATCTGCTTTGCGCCCTTCGAAAAAAGCACTTAATGCTTCTAATGCTTCCGATGAAGCGAGTTGCTCGATAAAATGTTCTCCCTCCTCGGAGATCACCCGCGACACGGCTGCAGCACTGTTTTTTTTCATTAACTGTTTTGTCAGCCGGACAGCGGCTGGCGGTTGTTTGGCTAACAATTGAGCTTGCGCCCTGGCGTTTTGCAACAGCACGTTATCAGGGAAAACCTTATTAACAAATCCGATCTCGTTCGCTTTTGCTGCATCGAACGGCTTCCCGAGCAGCAATAATTCAGCCGCCCGTTGATAACCGGCCAGTTGCGGCAATAACAGACTTGAGGCGGCTTCCGGGCAGAGACCAAGATTAACAAACGGGAGCTGAAACTGGGCCGATTCACCGGCGTAAACCAGATCGCAATGCAGCAGCATCGTGGTGCCGATACCGATTGCCAGGCCACTGACTGCCGCTACAAGCGGTTTACGCGCCTGACTGATCGCAGTTAAAAACTGAAATACCGGGCTCGCCTCACCGGTCGGCGGATCCTTGATGAAATCATGCAGATCATTGCCGCTGGTAAAACATTCGGCACTTCCATGGACCAACACCACCCGGATCGTATCGTTTTGCTCGGCATGCAGCAGTGCTGCCGCCATATCACTGTACATTTGACGATTGATCGCGTTCAGTTTTTTCGGGCGATCGATTTCAATCTGCAGCATGGCACCACTGGTCGCAACCTTGATCAATCCCTTTTCGTCATTAAGAGTCATCTTCGTTGTCTCCTGGAGTTGTTTTATCTCCGGTCCATTTGAATAAAAAAGTGGGGAATATG
>JACUTX010000421.1 GCA_014859615.1 Desulfuromonadales bacterium
TTTATCACAATGATCATCTCGGCACACCGCAGCGGCTGACGGCAGCAAACGATGGAACGGTGGTTTGGTCTGCGGCGTATGCGGCGTTTGGCTTGGCGGTGGTGGATCCGGCGTCGACGGTGGAGAATAATCTGCGTTTTCCGGGACAGTATGCAGATGCGGAGAGTGGGCTCTACTATAACTTTCATCGGATTTATGACCCGAACAGTGGGAGGTATACGCAGGTTGATCCGATTGGGTTTGCTGGGGGGGGATTTGAATTTGTATGGGTATGTAAACAATGACCTAAGTACTAACTTTAACCAACAGGCGGCTCCTGCTTTAACGGGGAGCCGCCGTTATTTTTAGCTGCATTCAGGTAAAAACGGTGAATCAGGCCGCATCTCCCAGCTGTTGTAATCGCCCCGGTTCTGCTGACGGGTTGATAGATGGTTGAAGGGTTCAAGAAGCGGGTTGTCTGACAATAAGTGCCAGTTTTTGCTGCCGGGACAATTTTTTAATCGCTATTTCGCGCTTTGTTGCCAGCGACCGGTTCGGCTGCTTCTCCTGCCAGACGACCCGTACTGGCGAAGTTGTCCGGAAGAATCGCGCTCCCGTTTTCCCTGTTGCGTGGTCGCGAAACCGGCGCTCTATATCAGTCGAAATCCCGGTGTAGAGCTTGCCATCGGCGGTTTCGATCATGTAAACGAACCATATTTTGTCCGGGTTGGAATCAGTCATCGTCCTTTAGTCACTAACGAAAAGGGAGTGTGTCAGCTGATCTGCAAAGGGAGTATACTCTGCTTTGCCGGGAAGTGTTCATCTCTTTTTTGTCTGAAATTTTTTGCGAGATTCTGATATTCTACGGCGAATGAGATGGATAAAAAACTTAACACCACTACTGGTGTCTCTCTCGATCGCACTCTTTTTATCGGCATGGAAGCCGACGGATGCCGCTGCGTTCGACTCCGTGAGTAAAACGCCGGCAATTTCTGCCACGAGCGGTGATCCCGATGCGCTCAGCGAGGCGCA
>JACUTX010000165.1 GCA_014859615.1 Desulfuromonadales bacterium
GGACAGCGTGAGCTGATTATCGGCGACCGGCAAACCGGAAAGACCGCCGTTGCTATCGATGCGATTCTCAACCAAAACGGTCAGGACGTTATCTGTATCTATGTTGCAATCGGTCAGAAGCGTTCTACTGTCGCACAGGTTGTTGACCGTTTGAAGAAGAGTGGCGCTATGGAGTACACGATCGTTGTCTCTGCTTCGGCATCCGACCCTGCCCCGATGCAGTTCATCTCACCGTATACCGGCGTCACCATGGGTGAGTATTTCCGTGATATTGGCAAGCATGCCCTTATTATTTATGATGATCTCTCCAAACAGGCTGTAGCCTATCGGCAGTTGTCGCTCCTTCTGCGCCGGCCACCAGGTCGCGAAGCCTACCCTGGCGATGTCTTCTACCTGCATAGTCGTCTGCTTGAGCGTTCGTGCAAGGTGAATGACAAACTCGGTGCTGGATCTCTGACCGCTCTGCCAATCATTGAGACCCAGGCGGGCGATGTTTCTGCTTATATTCCGACCAACGTTATTTCGATCACCGATGGTCAGATTTTCCTTGAAACCGACCTCTTTTTTTCCGGTGTTCGTCCTGCTATCAACGTTGGCCTTTCGGTCTCCCGGGTTGGTGGCTCTGCTCAGGTCAAAGCGATGAAGCAGGTCGCCGGTACTTTGCGTCTTGCGCTTGCCCAGTATCGCGAGATGGCCGCATTCGCCCAGTTTGGCTCAGATCTCGATGCCGCTACCCAGCGTCAGCTCAATCGCGGAGCCCGTCTGGTTGAGATTCTCAAGCAGGGTCAATACCAGCCGTTGCCGGTTGCCAAGCAGGTTCTGGCTATCTACGCCGTTAATAACGGTTATGTGGACAATTATGCAGCAACCGATGTTCAGCGCTACGAGTCAGAAATGCTCGCTTTTCTCGATTTAAAGCATAGTCAGTTGATTGCTGATCTTGAGAAGAAAGCGGCCCTTGATGAAGAGCTCGAAGGCCGTATCAAGGCAACTCTGGAAGAATTCAAAGGCCAGTTTGTTGCTTAATTCGTACCGCAAAGGGTAAGACAGATGCCAAGTCTTAAGGATATAAAAAAGCGGATTGTTTCGGTTAAAAACACCAGCCAGATCACCAAAGCGATGAAAATGGTCTCCGCGGCCAAACTGCGCAAGGCTCAAGAAGCGGTTGTTGCTGCCCGACCCTACGCGGAGAAGGTGCAGGATGTTATTTCCAGCCTGGCTCTGCGTGAGGATGCTGATGCTCATCCGCTGCTCGGCGCACGGGGGAAAAATCGGGCTCTAGTGGTATTGATGACTTCTGACCGCGGCCTCTGTGGTGGTTTCAATTCCAGTATTACCAAGACGGTCGAACAGTTTGTCAGAAAAAATACCGAAGGGTACGAAGCGATCGATTTGATGGTTGTTGGGCGTAAGGGGAAAGAACTTCTCAAGCGCCGTCTGGGTGATAGTTTTGTCAATGTGCATGAGAATCTCTCTGGTAATATCAACTATGCGACCGCCCAACTTCTCGGGCAGGAAGTTGTTGATGGGTTTGTATCCGAGACTTATGGTGCCGTTTATCTAATTTATAATGCTTTTAAGAGTGCGATGACCCAGATTGTGACGATCGATCAACTTCTTCCGGTTGTCCCGAAAGAGTGTGATGAAAATACGCTGGTGGCCGACTATATATATGAGCCGAGCCAGGGAGATGTCCTTGATCAGTTACTTCCCAAATATGTGGAGGTCAAGATTTTCAAGGGTCTGCTTGAATCGGTCGCCTCGGAGCACGGTTCTCGAATGAGCGCCATGGACAGTGCCAGCAAGAACGCTTCCGAGATGATCGGCAAACTGACCTTGCAGTACAATCGGCTACGTCAGGCAGCTATCACCAAAGAGTTGATGGAGATTATTTCCGGATCTGAATCAATAAAAGGTTAAAATAATATCACAGATTTTAGTTAAGCCCGCTAAGACGGGTGGCTAGAAGGAGGAACAGTTCATTATGAATAAAGGAAGAATCACCCAGGTGATCGGTCCCGTCGTCGACGTGGAATTTGAAGCCGGGAAGCTCCCTGAAATCTACCATGCATTGAAGCTTACAAACCCGTCTTTAGGTGAGGGTGAGTGGAATCTGGTAGTTGAAGTTGCCCAGCATCTCGGTGAAAACACCGTTCGGACCATTGCAATGGACTCAACGGACGGTCTGGTGCGTGGTCAGGAGGTTCTTGACACCGGGAATCAGATTATGATGCCGGTCGGTCCGAAGACTCTTGGGCGCATCATGAACGTTATTGGTCAGCCGGTTGATGAGGCTGGTCCGATCGGCAATGAGCAGGAATGGCAGATACACCGCCCTGCTCCATCTTTTGTCGACCAATCGACCAAAGTCGAGTCTTTTGAGACCGGAATCAAGGTTGTTGATCTGCTCGCCCCTTACGCTCGTGGTGGCAAGATCGGTCTGTTTGGTGGTGCCGGAGTCGGCAAGACAGTTCTGATTATGGAGCTGATCAATAATATTGCTCAGCAGCATGGCGGCTTTTCGGTTTTTGCTGGAGTCGGCGAGCGGACCCGTGAAGGGAACGACCTCTGGGAAGAGATGAAAGAGTCTGGTGTTCTTGAGAAAGCAGCTCTGATCTACGGACAGATGAACGAGCCGCCTGGAGCTCGTGCTCGCGTCGCTCTCTCCGCTTTGACCGTTGCTGAATATTTCCGCGATGAAGAGGGTCAGGACGTTCTACTGTTTATTGATAATATTTTCCGCTTCACACAGGCCGGTTCCGAGGTCTCGGCGCTACTCGGCCGGATTCCGTCAGCCGTCGGTTATCAGCCGACCTTGTCAACAGAGATGGGCGAGCTGCAGGAACGAATCACGACGACGCAAAAGGGTTCGATTACTTCCGTACAGGCGATCTATGTCCCGGCTGATGACTTGACCGACCCTGCCCCGGCGACCGCTTTTGCTCACCTGGATGCGACGACCGTTTTGTCGCGAGCCATTTCCGAGCTCGGTATCTACCCGGCAGTCGACCCACTCGATTCCAGCAGCCGGATCCTCGATCCGCAGGTTGTCGGTGAAGAGCACTACAAAATTGCTCGTGAAGTGCAGTTTGTTCTGCAACGCTACAAGGATCTTCAGGATATTATCGCCATCCTCGGCATGGACGAACTTTCAGAGGATGATAAGCTGGTTGTTGCCCGTGCCCGTAAGATTCAGCGCTTTCTGTCGCAGCCGTTCTTTGTTGCTGAAGGTTTCACCGGTACTCCGGGCAAGTATGTAGAGCTCAAGGATACGATCAAGGGGTTTCAGGAGATTATCGCCGGCAAGCACGACAACATCCCGGAACAGGCTTTCTATATGGTCGGCACCATCGAAGAGGCTATGGAAAAAGCGAAGAGTCTGGCGGCCTAAGAATGACACGGCCGGGCTGTGCCCGACCGGAGAAGAAGGATATTGGTAATGGCTGAAAAACTGCAACTTGAAATGGTCACTCCTTACCGGAAGGTTTTGTCCGAACAGGTGGATGAGGTTACTGCTCCAGGAACGGTCGGTGAGTTCGGTCTCCTTCCGGGACATACACCTTTATTGACCACACTGAATATTGGTGAACTCAGTTATGTACAAGACGGCACGATCTCGCATGTTGCGGTGAACTGGGGTTATGTAGAAGTCGAAAACAACACGGTTACGGTTCTGGTCGAAACAGCAGAACTAGCTGATCAGATCGATCTGGAACGTGCCAGGAAAGCACTCGGTCGTGCTGAAGAAGCGCTGAAAACCCTCGACTCTGATGACAAACAATTCAAAATCATGGAAGCGGCTCTGCAGCGGGCTATGATTCGTATTCAGGTGGCCGGCCGAGGTCACTAAGTCGCAGCAAACTGGTCGTTTGTGAAATAAATAAAAGGGACGGTTCTAATGAACCGTCCCTTTTTTAACTCATTTTTCCCCCTTTGTCCACCACTCAGCTGCAGCGGAGGAGTTTGCGCCCATCCCGGAAAAGAATTTCGACCTTATTCGGCGGGACGAGACGCGTTACCTGCCCGAGACCAAAGAGAGGGTGATTAACAATCTCCTCCAACTTGTAGATTCCTTGAAAAGAATATGTCGCGGCATGGCCGGTTTGATCGTTCAGTGCCAGCGCTTCCCATGTCGCCGGATCAGGATCGACTTTACGTGCCGTCATTTTACGTGGAGCCGCAAGAGCCTTCGCTGTTTTTTCAGCCGCGGGTTTGCGATAATTATGCGTTCCCTTACAGGTGTTGCACTGCACACGACCTGGTTGGCCACTCACCATGGCGACAATCGTGTGGTTCATGATGGTGCGGCATTTAGTACAACGTGATTCGACAGTATCACCGGCTGATAACTGTTTTTTTGACATGATAAACTCCATGAATGCAGCCCAAAATGCGGGTCTATATTGTTTGAGTGAAATAACTGCACAGTTTGACATATTGTTACGCCGTTCTTGATCCAGTTCTTGTCTAAACAATCAAAATGAATCAAAAATATTAGCCGGAAGTCGGGTCAACGGGCGGATCATAATGCGCACAGGATATTGAGTGCATATTATTGTAAGCCGAAATCGTATCGAGAAAAGAGTCACCGTAACGATCAAGCTTATGTTTACCGACACCGTTAATCGATAAAAACTCCAGGCTGCTCCTTGGCTTTCTGGCAGCCATTTCTGTCAGACTGGCGTCTCCAAAGATAACATAGGGTGGAACGCCCTGTTCATCCGCAAACTTTTTGCGTAATTTTCTGAGGAGATCAAAAAGGGTCTCATCATACTTTAACCCCCCTCTCTTTTTATTCTCTTTTTTTGCAGCCGGGGCTTGTTTGGTTCTCGGTTTTGGCAGCAGCAGGGTTATCTCATTTTTTAAAACCGGAC
This sequence comes from Desulfuromonadales bacterium, assembly GCA_014859615.1. Taxonomy (GTDB): domain Bacteria; phylum Desulfobacterota; class Desulfuromonadia; order Desulfuromonadales; family UBA2294; genus Kmv16. The sequence continues at coordinate 4,875 of JACUTX010000165.1, forward strand.
GAGCCGTTTCGGAAAGTGTCAGTATAGAATAGTGCGCAATATCCTGTCGAACGTAGCCAAGATGAATCAGCTGGCGAAAAAGAAAACCCCAGTCCTGCTGACTCTTATCGGCCCCGATTCCGTAGGTCGAAAGCTGGTCATGACCCAGAGTTGTTATCCGTCCCTTCTTTGAACCACGCAATACATCGATGAGATGCCCCATTCCGAAACGTTGGCCGGTCCGGTAGATACAGGAGAGTGCTTTTTGCGCATCGACTGTGGCGTCATACTGTTCAGGCGGATCGAGGCAGATATCGCAGTTGCCGCAATCTGTTTTGAGGGTTTCGCCAAAATAACCGAGCAGGGCGCGCCGGCGACAGAGCAGAGGTTCTGCATAACCGGTCATGCAGTTTAATTTGTGCAGTTCTATCCGTTTCTGGTCAGGATTCCCCCCTTTGGCGATCAAGCTTTTCACCAGAGCGATATCGGCATAACCGAAAAGGAGTAGCGCTTCGGCCGGGAGTCCATCCCGCCCCGCCCGTCCGGTCTCCTGATAGTAACTTTCAATAGTCTTCGGCAGATCGTAATGAACCACGAAACGGACATTCGGTTTATCGATCCCCATGCCGAAAGCGACTGTGGCGACAACAATCTGCAGATCGTCGCGGATAAACTGTTCTTGAACGTGTATCCGTTCGCGATCAGACAGGCCGGCATGATAGGCCGCAGCAGAATGACCGGCCGCCGCCAGTCGTCGCGCAACATCTTCAGTTCGTTTTCGGGAGAGGCAATAGACGATCCCCGACGTGTTGC
>JACUTX010000166.1 GCA_014859615.1 Desulfuromonadales bacterium
AGATCAAAACCGGCAACGGGGATTGAATAGAATTCAATCCCCGTTGTTTCAGTTCCAAGGGTGTAACTCTTTAACGTTCGATCAACTCGCCCCGCACTCCGACACAGACCGACTCAATCGGAATATTTTGGCCGCTGTCGGCGACTGCCTGGCGAGCCATCATCAACAGACCGCCGCAACACGGCACTTCCATGTGACAAATTGTCAGGCTCTTGATCTGTCCCTGGGTGATCATCGCCGTAATTTTATTGACGTAGTTCGACGTGTCATCAAGCTTCGGACAGGCGATAATCAACGCTTTCCCTTTGAGAATATCGCGATGAAATTCCGGGTAGGCAAACGGCGCACAATCGGCGGCAAACAGAACATCAGCGCCCTGCAAAAACGGCGCAGTCGGCGGTACCAAATGGAGCTGAACCGGCCATTGACGCAACTCCGTCGGCCGCTGGCCGCTCGCATCGGCGGCTGAACTCTTTTGCGGGGGAATCGATTGCATCCGTGAGCCGGGGCAACCACCACCGGCGGGTGGCGTCGGCTTGGCAAAATCAGCGACTTTGGTTGATGGGCAGCCGCATTCATGCGGGGGCTGTTGCTTTTGGGCGGCAAAAGCCGCGAGCTTTTCCGGGGCATTTTTCTTCAAATGTTCCTCCACTATCTCTTCGTCAAAGTTGTCCGCTTCGCGTTTCTCAACATGAATCGCATCCTGCGGGCAGTGTCCGAGGCAGGCACCGAGTCCATCACACAGATTTTCGGCCAGCAGTTTCGCCTTGCCGTCGATGATTTTGATCGCCCCTTCGGCACAAGCCGGGACGCAGAGGCCACAACCGTCACACTTCTCTTCATCAATCGTTACAATCTCACGGATCATATTGTTGCTCCTTTTATAGGCTGAATATTTTCGTATTGATCAGTTTATCTGTCACGATATTAACCTGTAAACAGAGGTCGATCCTTGACCGGAGTCAAAAGTATCTTTTTTTTAAAAAAAGAGATGCCAGAGCAGATCGATGCGACCGCGCCGCAGCAGTTTTTGACCGGAGAAACGCATCACCTCTTTAACCTGCTGCCGGTAAACCGGTTTGTAGCAGTGCACCGGGCACTGTTTGCAGACCGGTTTCGGTTCAAGAGGGCAGGCGATACGCCGGGCGACGGCGTATCCAAGAAAATCGCGACAGTCGGCGCAGAGCTGCTGCTCCCCTGTAACCAACGGTTCGGACGCTGTACAGCCGACATCAGTTCCGATCGTAGGCGCATTGTGATGGTGGCGGCAGTAGATCGCGGTAAAGCTGACCAGCAGACGCAGATCTTTGCGCTCTTTTTTCGTTAAAGATATCGGTTGTGTCTGAGTTGTCATGTTCGCGAGAATAGCATGTTCAAGCAGAATTGATTTGATGCGCGTCAAAAATTAAAAAAATTCTGCGACTGATCAGCGCTTCGATTACGGCTTGAGCGTAGTACTGAATAGTTACAAAATTCTTTGTGACTTTTACAAAAGCCCCTTTACATCATTCCCGAAACAATTTCCGGAATTTTAAGACGTGGCATGAACCGTTCAACAGCATCGCGTCCCTTCGTATCGATGATTATCTTTTCTCCGCCACCAGAAGATACGGCGCTTTTACACTGTTTGGCACTGTGATGCGCAACAGCTGCCACTCCTTTGTCGACAGGGCGCAAAACAAGGCATCGACCCTTTTTCCCTCCTCCTCGCCACCAGGATGTCCGGGATAAACGACTACAGCCAGCCGTCCGCCAGCTGCCAACCGATCAGAGGCAGAGCGCAGGGCGACAACAGTCGATTCAGACCGGGTGATTATCGTTTCGTCCCCGCCGGGCAGATAGCCGAGATTGGCGATCACCCCTTTAGGTGCCGCTTGAAGATACTCGGCCAGCTGCTCATGACTGGCGCCGATCAGAGTGACACCGGGGAGTAAAGAGGGTGAAGGTGAAAGAGGTGAACGACGGGACGACAGACCGGCTAGACGCAACCTGTCGGCGGTATTGATCAGCGCCTGATCTTGAATATCAAAGGCGAGCACACAACCGGTCGGACCGACCGCTCTGGCCAGAAACAGGGTGTCCGAGCCGTTCCCCGCAGTCAGATCGACCGCCAGGTCACCGGGGTGCAGCACTTCTCTCAAGAGTTGATGGGCACGACAGACAATATTTGAGAAATGAGACATCGGATCAATCAGCGATTTTCATCAAGGATCTTGACCTTAAGATCGATCGCTTTGCGTTGATCGAGACGAAGCAGAGTGATGATCTGCCTGGCCAGAGCGTTTTCATAGCGGTTGAGAATACCATCGGCATAGATGATACGCCAGACCGACTCCATGACCTCGTATTTCTCCTCGACACTGAAATGTGCATTGATCTCGCGGGTAAACTGGTAGAGATCAAGACTCGCGTCGAGTTCACCGCGAGCGTAATCGATCAGCTCGGAGATCATTTCATCATCAAGATCAAATTGATGCGCCAGCAAATCGCGAATCGTCTGTTCCTCAAGATCGTGCAGCTCTTTATCGGCATGAGCAACTTCAAGCAGCAGGCAACAGGTCGCTACCTGAACCCGCTCATGTTTCTGTTGCGGCTCAGCCTCCGGACCTCCCCGGAGCAGGGTGGCGATCCGGCCTAACATTTGCCACTGCGATACTGAATCACTCGCGCTTTTTCGAGAGTAATCAGTCCGCCGCTGAACATCCCGTCGATCTTCGGCAGTATCGCTTCAATGTTGTCTTCAGTATCAACAACCTCAATCACCAGCGGCAGATCACTCGACAGACGCAACAGCCTGTCCGTATGGAGCACCGAGCCAGCTCCAAAGCCGGCCACACCCCGCAGCACCGTCGCTCCGGCCAGCCCTTCGGCACGAAACAGTTCGAGCAGCGCCTCATAAAGTGCCAGATTCTGGAAACGATCATTTTCACCGATAAAAACCCGCATCAGGGTCTGTTCACCTTCAAGTCTTTTCATTCACATACACTCCTGTTATTGCTGGTGTTGCAAAAGCATCATAATTGGCGGGCCAGAAAAATACCGAGAGCAGCAAACAGCAGACAGACGACAACATTCAAAAGAACATTACTCCCGGCCTGCCAATAGCTCCCCTCTTCAAACAAGCGGATCGTCTCCAGGGAGAAGGTCGAGAAGGTAGTAAATCCCCCCATAAAACCGACAGCGAGTCCAATTCGCAATTCGGGAGAGAAGAGCGTACTCCGCAAGCCCGTCTCTATCAGCAATCCAAGCAGAAAAGAACCGATCACATTAACCGCCAGCGTCCCGTACGGCAAGCCTCGTCCGGCCAGAGTATAGACCCAACCGGAGACCAGATAACGCGAGATAGAACCGAGAGCGCCGAACAGGCCAATATAAAGAATCTGCATTGATAATAACTCCGCAAAAAACAGTCGCGTCATTATTCAGTTCTGAACCGCTGCTGTCAACCTCTCTGAATTGATTCGCCGCCAGTTGAGCAACTGCTTGATATTGTCATAAAAGACCTGACTGATCCTTCAACGACTCTGTTGTCGCGGGGGAGTCCCTGACGCGCCGGTCTGTCTATAATTTCGTGACACGACAGATTCTTTAAAAAATGGGCCTTGTGCAAACAGATTATCATTGCTCATGGCCGCGGATCAAATCTGACAGCGCAAAGACAAGGCGTTTAACGCAGAGGCGCAGGGAACGCAGAGAACGGCAAAGGCAACGACTGTTTGATGTCATTCCCGAGGCGATTTTGATCGGGAATCCAGATTTTAAAGATTAAAAAGCTGGATCCTTTGATAGAGTCATTCGGGGATAACATAAAAGGACTATTGCAAAAGGCGAACATATATATGTACACAAAGAATCCGTTACTGTGTCATCAAAATACACAGAAAAGATAAGAACCGATTAATTATTTCAGCAACAAGCTCACGTTGAAGCCGTCTGCACAAGGGTTGCTCACGTTTTGTTTATTTTTTAATCTTTTGGCATATAACGTGTAAAAAGACGATGTGAATCTGATCCAACAGCTGAAAACAAGACAAAGTATAATGCTGTTTTTTTATGCATAACCTTAAAACACACTCAAACAGGAGAAAAAAATGACCCCGTTGATCGATGAAAAAGTTGAACCTATCTTGAAGGAAGTTCTCGACCGTAACCCGGGTGAAGTTGAATTTCATCAGGCGGTTAGAGAGGTTCTCGAATCGCTCGGCCCTGTTCTGGTTAAACACCCGGAATTTGCTGAGCATAAAATTATTGAGCGGATCTGTGAACCGGAACGTCAGATCATCTTTCGGGTGCCATGGGTCGACGACAAAGGGAATGTTCAGATCAACCGTGGCTTCCGCGTCGAATTTAATAGTGCTCTCGGACCTTACAAAGGTGGCCTGCGTTTTCACCCCTCGGTCTATCTCGGCATTATTAAATTTCTCGGTTTTGAACAGGTTTTCAAAAATGCCCTGTCCGGCCTGCCGATCGGCGGCGGCAAAGGTGGATCTGACTTCGATCCGAAAGGGAAATCAGACGCTGAAGTGATGCGTTTTTGCCAGAGCTTCATGACCGAACTTTATCGTCATATCGGTGAGCATACCGATGTTCCGGCTGGCGATATCGGTGTCGGTGGGCGTGAAATCGGTTATATGTTCGGCCAGTACAAACGGATTACCAATCGCTGGGAAGCAGGCGTAATGACCGGCAAAGGGCTCGATTGGGGGGGATCGCTGGTTCGCACCGAAGCGACCGGCTACGGCGCGGCCTTCTTTGTGGACGAGATGCTCAAAGTTCGCAATGACTCTTTTGAAGGTAAAACCTGTGTCGTCTCCGGTTCGGGGAACGTTGCGATTTACACTATGGAGAAGATCGACGAACTGGGCGGAAAAACCGTCGCCTGTTCCGACTCCAACGGTTATATCTATGATGAGAAGGGGATTGATCTCGAACTGGTCAAACAGATCAAAGAGATTGAACGCCGCCGCATCAGCACCTATATCGACGTTCACAAGGATGCCAAATATATCGCCAAGGGGAATATCTGGGAAATCCCCTGTCAGGTCGCTATGCCTTCGGCTACCCAGAACGAGATCAACGGCAAGGATGCTATTCTCCTCTTGAAAAACGGTTGCATCGCCGTCGGTGAAGGGGCGAACATGCCGACCACCCCCAAGGGTGTCAAAGCATTTCTGGAGGCCGAGATCGCCTACGGGCCGGGAAAAGCCGCCAATGCAGGTGGTGTCGCAACCAGCGCTCTGGAGATGCAGCAGAATGCACGCCGCGACTCCTGGACCTTTAAACATACCGAAAACCGTCTGCGCGAAATCATGCAGACGATTCACCAGAACTGCTACGAAACGGCCGAAGAGTTCGGAACACCCGGCAACTATGTCAACGGTGCCAACTGTGCCGGCTTCATCAAAGTCGCCAAGGCGATGGTCGCGTTCGGCGTTATTTGAATTTTTGTTTTTTTTAAAACAACGAAAGGCCTGCGGAGGAGACCCCGCAGGCCTTTCGTTTATCTATCGGGCAACTTGCCGCCACCGACGTCGCTGATTTTAACCGTGAGAAATGGTCTGCCGCTTGCTGTTTCACTCCAAAACAGGCAGACTGAGATACCATCGGCAGCTGCCCGTGACCAAGGAGATATGTTTATGCAGGGAT
>JACUTX010000422.1 GCA_014859615.1 Desulfuromonadales bacterium
TATGGCAGAAATCCGGCGGCGATGAAAGGGGCGGCGGTACGTTTTTTCATAAGCAGCAAAATTAACGATTCAGCAATTCTATTCCGGCCCGAGGTCTGCAGCTGTTGCCTGCGTCAAGCGTTGTCACCTGACTTTTCTTTTGCCAACAGCAGATGCTGTACGGCTTGAGCAGGGTGGCCGAATAGTTACAAGCAAAAAAGTGGCATGAAAAATATATTTATTTCCCGTCTCCTCGTGTTAATTCATTCCTTTGGTATCCTGATTACTGAAGATACTGAATAAGGAGGAATGGAGTGAAACTTAACCGCAGACTGGAAGAGATCAAGACGCGATTTATATCCGGTGCTGATCCAATGGTTCTGGATGTCATGCAGCAGGCGTCCCGCGAGCTTGCTGATTCGGGTCTCCTTGACAGTGCGCTCGGGCTGGAACGCCGCGCTCCGCAGTTTACCCTGAATGACGAACGGGGCGTCGATTTTGCTCTGACTGATTTTCTCAGCCGTGGTCCGCTGATCCTTCATTTTTTTCGCGGCTTCTGGTGACCGTATTGCAAAGCGGAGCTGGAGGCTCTGCAAGGATGTTATGGCGAGATTGAGGCCGCTGGAGCATCGCTGGTCTCTGTGTCGCCGATGCTCCCCAAGTATGTCCCCCTTTTGAAGAGGCAGTACGGATTGACCTTTGTGATGTTGCTCGATCCGCACAACCGACTGGCGGCGCAGTTTGGTCTGGTCTTTACTCTGCCAGAGGCGCTGCAGCAGCTCTACCTCTCTTTCGGGATCGATCTGCCGCGCTATAATGATGACGACAGCTGGCAGCTGCCGTTGCCAGCCCGCTACCTGATCGATCAAAAAGGGGTGATTCGCGATGTGTCGATCAGTATTGACCATACGTATCGACCGGATGTCGAAAAGACCCTGGCGGCACTAAAGAGATTGACAGGGTAGGAGGCGGTTCAAAACTTGAGCCCCTAATGGCTTCGCTTTCTCTGCAGACGTTGTTTCC
>JACUTX010000167.1 GCA_014859615.1 Desulfuromonadales bacterium
AAGTCCGGCGGATCCTCAAAGCGTTTGTCGATGCTCAATGGCTGGCCAACTTCGATGAACGCTTGGCTGAATACCGGCAGCAACTGGCGCAGCCGCAGGAGGGGATCGATGTCTGAGACCCTCGAATTTGAGTTCATGGGCGACGATCAACTGGCCGGCTTTCGTCTGCAACGCCTTGAGGTGTTTAACTGGGGAACCTTCGATAAACGGGTCTGGACCTTACGCCTGGATGGCAAAAATGGACTGCTCACCGGCGATATCGGCTCAGGTAAATCGACGCTGGTCGATGCCGTGACCACCTTGCTGGTGCCAAGCCAGCGCATCGCCTACAACAAGGCGGCGGGCGCCGACAACCGCGAACGCTCATTGCGCTCCTACATGCTCGGTTATTTTAAATCGGAACGCCAGGAGACTCTGGGGAACGCCAAACCGGTCGCCTTACGCGATCCCAACAGCTATTCGGTGGTGCTGGGAGTTTTTTACAACGCCGGTTACAGCAAAACGGTGACTTTGGCCCAGGTTTTCTGGATGAAAGACGCAGTTGGTCAACCGGCACGCCTTTATACCGCCTGCGAAGGTGATCTATCGATCAGCGCCGACTTTTCCGGTTTCGGTGCCGAGATCAGCGGTCTGCGTAAACGGCTACGGGGAGCAGGGGTCGAATTGTTTGACAGTTTCCCCCCGTACGGAGCCTGGTTCCGGCGGCGGTTCGGCATCGACAATGAGCAAGCGCTCGATTTGTTCCACCAAACCGTTTCACTCAAATCGGTAGGGAATCTGACTGATTTTGTGCGTAGTCACATGCTTGAACCCTTTGATGTCGCGTCACGCATCGCCGCTTTGATCCAGCATTTTGAAAATCTCAATCGTGCCCATGAGGCGGTCCTTAAAGCCAAACGGCAGGTGGCGATGCTCGAACCCCTGGTGGTTGACTGTGATCGTTATCATGAGCAGCAGCAAACGGCAGAAAACCTGCGGACCAGCCGCGAGGCTCTGCGCCCTTGGTTTGCCGGGCTCAAGTCGGACTTGCTGGAGAAACGTCTCGCTGCTCTAAATGAGGAGTTGCAGCGTCACCAGGCGGTTGTCGCACGCCTGGAGGAGCAGCGCCGTGCCGAGCAGGGGCGCGAACGTGAACTGCGCCGCACCATCGCCGAAAACGGCGGTGATCGGATTGCGAGTATCGACGCGGAGATTCGCCAGTTGCAGGATGAACTTAATCGGCGCCGACAAAAAGCGACCCGTTATGGGGAGCTGGTGCAGGCACTGGAGATTAGCCCGGCAACGAATCAGGACGATTTTCTGCGCCAGCGCTCGGATTGCACGAATCTTCGCCAGACAACCGCTGCGGCTGAGGATCGGGTACAGAACGAACTTAACGAGACTGGGGTTTTCTTTGCCCAGGAGCGTCGCGCGTATGACGAACTGACTAGCGAAATTCGCGGGCTGAAGGCCCGCCGCAGCAATATCGACGAAAAGCAGATCGCTCTGCGGCGGACTCTGTGTCAGGCGCTGAATCTGGCAGAAGATGAGATGCCGTTTGCCGGGGAATTGCTTCAGGTGCGTGAAGACGAACAAGCCTGGGAAGGCGCCATTGAGCGCCTGTTGCACAACTTTGGACTCTCGCTGCTGGTGCCAGATCAACATTACGCCAGAGTTGCCGACTGGGTCGATGGGACCCACTTAAAAGGGCGATTGGTCTATTTTCGGGTCAGGAAAGCGGGTCTCAGCGACCGAGCGGCGACACAGCCTGATTCGCTGGCGCGAAAACTGGCAATCAAGGCCGATTCGCCCTATTTTGACTGGCTGGAGCACGAAATTGCTTACCGTTTTGATCTCGCCTGTTGCTCCAATCAGGAAGAATTCCGCCGGGAGAAGAAAGCCATCACTTTGGCGGGCCAGATCAAGGCGCCTGGCGAACGTCATGAAAAAGATGACCGCCACCGTCTCGACGATCGCAGCCGCTATGTCCTCGGCTGGAGCAATGCCGCCAAGATTCTGGCCCTGGAAGAAAAAGCCCAGCGGCAGGAGACACAGCTTGCCGAACTGGCTGGTCGCATCAGTCTCTTGCAGCAGGAACAGGCGACTCTCAAGGAGCGGCTGCAAATACTCGATAAACTTGACGAATATGCCGACTTTCGCGATCTCGATTGGTCACCGTTAGTGCTGAGCATCGACCGTCTGGAAGCTGAGAAGCACGACCTTGAAACCGCTTCCGATCTACTGCAGACACTGGCCGGGCAACTGGCAACCCTGGAAACCGAACTTCAACAGACCGAACAGCAGCTTGACCAGCGCAAAGATAAACGCTCGAAAACCGAAGAAAAAATGAGTACTGTCTTGGCGCTTCTGCAGCAGACCGGCACACTGCTGGCCGAGGCCGGTTCCGAACCAGCTGAGCAGTTTGCCTTGCTGGAAGTACTGCGCGAAGAGGCGCTCGGTGATCAGGTTCTGACGGTTGAGTCCTGCGACAACCGCGAGCGGGATATGCGCGAGTGGTTGCAGTCGAAAATCGACGCTGAAGACCGCAAGCTCGCCCGACTGAGTGAAAAAATCATCAAAGCCATGGCCGAATATCGCGAAACCTGGAAGCTGGAAACACGCGAAGTGGATGCCAGTCTTGCGGCCGCTTTTGAATATCGCAGTATGCTCGATCAGCTGCGCGCCGATGATCTGCCCCGTTTCGAAACACGTTTCAAAGAGCTGCTCAACGTCAATGCCATCAACGAGATAGCCAATTTCAATTCTCAGCTGCACCGCGAACGGGAAACGATTAAGGAACGGATTGCACATATCAACGAATCGCTCACCCAGATCGACTACAACCCCGGTCGCTACATCAGCCTCGAAGCGCAACCGAGTCTCGACGCCGACATCCGCGAATTTCAAGCCGATCTTCGCGCCTGTACCGACAGCACCACCACCGGCTCGGGGGATGCGCAGTATTCAGAAGCCAAATTCATGCAGGTACGGCGCATCATCGAGCGTTTCCGCGGGCGTGAAGAGTCCGCGGATCTGGATCGGCGTTGGACGGCGAAGGTCACCGATGTGCGAAACTGGTTTTTGTTTGCCGCCAGCGAGCGCTGGCGCGAAGACCACAGCGAACATGAACATTATGCCGATTCCGGCGGCAAATCCGGCGGGCAGAAGGAGAAGCTCGCCTACACGGTCCTGGCCGCGAGCCTGGCCTATCAATTCGGTCTGGAATGGGGTGCGGTGCGTTCGCGCTCCTTCCGCTTCGTGGTGATCGATGAGGCTTTTGGCCGCGGTTCCGATGAGTCGGCGCAGTACGGTCTGCAGCTCTTCGCCCAGCTTAATCTGCAACTGCTGATCGTTACGCCACTGCAGAAGATCCATATCATCGAGCCCTTTGTCGCCAGCGTCGGTTTTGTTCACAATGAGGACGGGCGCAGCTCGGTGCTGCGCAATCTGAGCATCGAAGAATATCGCGCCGAGAAACAGAGGTTGCAGGGATGAGCTGGACAACTCCGACCGACCTGCGGGCTCAGGTCCAGAAGCTCTGGGATCGAGGACTGCTGCTAACCGCAACGTTCCCGAGACCGGGCGGCAAACCGGTTTTTCCCCGGCGTCTGACGCTCAAAGGGCCTGATTCCCGGCAACTGAGCGAAAGATTTCCCGAGGTGCGTGAATGGATTAACCAACTGTCTGTAGCGTCCGGTTCTTATCGCATCGAATGGCGGAGCGTCAATCATCGTGTTCTTGGCAGCAACGCGGTTCCGGCGGAGATCTGGATCGATACGCTCGAGGATGCCCTTGGCTTGATCGGCAAGCGCCGGGCGGCGGAACAGTTTGCTACCCTGGTTACCCTGACCGCCGAGAAGCAGCCTGAACTGCTTTCTTGGCTGGCAAAACGTCCTCTGCGTGGGTTGCAGCTGGCCGCTGACTGGCCGCGCCTGCTGGCGATTATCGCCTGGCTGCACCGCCATCCGCAACCTGGGATCTATCTGCGCCAGATCGATCTGCCGGGGGTTCACAGTAAATTCATTGAAGGACAGCGCGGCCTGCTGGTGGAACTGCTTGATCTGGTGCTGCCCGCGGAATCCGTCGATACATCACAGGCTGGAGTCAGTCGATTCTGCCGTCGTTACGGCTTTTTAGATAAGCCCTTGCGGGTGCGTTTGCGCATATTGGACCAAAATTTCAGGCTACTGCAAACGACATCCGATCAGGATATAAGCTTGACCCAGCAGGCCTTTGCCCAGCTGAACCTGCCGATCTCAAAGGTGTTCATCACCGAAAATGAGATCAACTTCCTCGCCTTTCCGCAGGTTCCGGAAGCATTGGTGATTTTCGGAGCCGGTTATGGTTTTGAGAATCTTGCCACTGCCAACTGGTTAAAAGACCGGGAGATCTACTACTGGGGGGACATCGATACTCACGGCTTCGCCATTCTCAATCAACTGCGGGGTATTTTCCCGAAAACAACCTCTTTTTTGATGGATCGCCGGACGTTGCTGAGCCATCGGGATTTCTGGGGTGATGAAGCGCAACCGGAAACGCGTGAGCTGGCGCGTTTAAACTGTGAAGAAGCCACGTTGTACGCCGACTTGCGCCAGAACCGGCTGGGCGAGCGGCTGCGGCTGGAACAGGAGAAGATCGGCTTTGCCTGGGTGGTCGAGGCGCTGGCTGCTATCTGATCATACAAAAACCGTTTTAACGCTAGAGTTGGTAGGATGCGGTGAACATCGTGAACCGCAGCATTTCCCGAACCGTGAGATAAACCTGCTTTTTGACAGCGGGAGAAAAATTTAAACGTCGAACATTTAACGGGGATTCAATCCCCGCGGACCTCAAGCAGTATCTTTTCCGTCAGATGATCGGCGTATTCGAGCACCTGCGCAATCCCTTTCTTATCGATCTCGTCCCAGTGCATCCCGGCCGCCACCAGAACAGTAATGCCGAGCTGCCGGGCCAGTCGCCGGGCGGCCTTTTCGACCATAATATCTTCTTTATGCCCGGGGACCGTTATCAGGGCAACATGAACCCCATCCGGCTCATCAACAGATTGAGATCCAACCGCAACAGCGCCAACATGGGGCTGCTCGCCACCGGTCATGACAACATGCAAATCGTTCCCGATCCGCTGACCATGGGCACTGATCAGGTAGATCCCTGCTCCTGCGTCAACATGAAAAACTGGATTACCTTCTTTGTGGGTCATAAATCCTCATTGCTTTTATTGACGGCTTCAAGCCTGTTTCTTGCGGGCGGCCCTCGCCTTGGCCAGGCCTGCACCAAGATCTTTATCGAGAGCCATCTGTTTACGACTTTCAGAATAATTTTTGGAGGTTAACGGGGTGCTGGTCGGAATGCCGAATTTTTTACGATAGACACCAGGTTTTATTTCGTGTGCGACAGCAAGATGACGCTTAAGAGTCGTGAAAGGTTTTCCGCAGATCATGCAGTAAATTTTATCTTTACCAAACGCTTTTCTTTTTGTGATGGTCAAAGCTTCAGCAGGCTGTGACTGTTCCTCTTCAGCTTCGACTGATCCTTGTGTTTCGAGTTGTAAAAGAGTTTTATAAACATCCTGCAGTTCCTGAATCAATTCCTCTTTTGTCATCGGGGTTGTGGATGCGTGAGCAGAGACAAGTTCTGTTGC
>JACUTX010000168.1 GCA_014859615.1 Desulfuromonadales bacterium
GCTTTGATTATAACTTTAGATCTAGAATCTTACTGGTTTATCGTCGGCACGATCTGTATAGCTCTTGCCGGTTTCTGGGGATTTAAACGGCTTCGATCACTTTTTACGCGTTAGTTATTCGGGCAATTTCGCCCTTAAAAAAGGAGATTCAAATGCTTAAAAAATTGTTTGTTGCTCTGCTTGTGTCTTTGTTTGCTGTTGTTCCTTCGGCTTTCGCTGCTCTGGCGGCTGCCGATCTCACAGCTATTCAAACCGGTATCTCCGGTGCTGATGCTAATTATTATGTTATCGGCGGCGGAATCCTCGTCGTTCTTGCGGGGATTTGGGGGTTTAAAAAACTGGTTGGCCTCTTGCGTTAGGCATCTTTGCCCGGTCGGTTTTTTTTTAAAGGGGTTGGCGTTGTGTCAGCCCCTTTTTTTTTAGGTGTAATATGATAAGATTTTTTATTTTATTTTTGTTTTTGTTTTCTACCTCAACAGCGTTCGCGTTGGTTTGTCCATTAAATGGTGACGTTTCCTCGGTTGAGGGTTCTGTAACTTTAAATGCTTCTGGTGTGTCTGTTATTTTTGATTATTCAACTGAAACTGTGATTTGTGGCGGTTCCTCGCCTACTACTGGTTGGTCTGGCGCTTTATTATATATAAGTCGAACTGTTGGAGATTATGGCGCTCCTCCCTGTTTATATTATCAATATGAAATTTTTCAAACGGCTTATTATTACAAGGCGGTTACTTCTCTTGATCAATGTCCTGTCTCTGTAACTAATACAGATGGTGTCTTAAATGGTGATGAAACAGGTATAGATTGCGGCGGTTCTACGGGTGTTGAGTGTGTGACGTACTGCGCTAACGGTGCAGATATTCAAATTGATATTAATGGTGAAATTTTTTGTGCTTTTGAAACAACGCCAGATCAGCTTGGAAACTGTCCTGTTAATTATGTACGGGGTGATTACTCTGGCGGTACTCCTTCTTGTGTTGCGTGTAATGTTTCTCTTCCTCTTTGCTTCTCTGACCCGTTTGATGCTGCTCCTTCTCTTGCTAATTTACAAGATGATCAAACTTCCCCTCCTCCTTCTTGGACTTATAATGATGTATCCTCTTCATCAGAAACAACGAATTCAACTACCATTAATCCTGATTCAACATCAACAACTGTGTCGAATACTTCAACTTTAAATCCAGATTCTTCGGTGACAACAACAACAACAACGACAACACGTGACGCTAACAATAACGTTCTTACAGAGACGACTGAATCAACAACTACGGGTGGCGAACCCGGGGGGACTGCTTCCGATTATAATTTAGCTGGAACGATACCGGTGGATAATGAATATATTTCATCTTATGCTCCTGATGAACTTCCCGAAAAATCAAGTTTAACTTTCTTGTTTGATTCTTTTATTGATGGCTTTCCTCTCTTTGCTGTCCTGGATACTTTTCAAGTCTCTGTAGTTGCTCCTTCTTGTAAAATTGAGGTAGGGGAAGTTTTTGAAAAATCTATATTTTTTGATTTCTGCCGTTGGGAGACTTACTTGCACAGTCTCGGTTCTATCCTTCTTTTAATCTGTCACGCTTATTCTGTTTTACTTGTAGTCAGGAGATAAAAAAATGGCTATCCCTCTTTTAGCTCCATCAATTGCGGTTTTAATTTCGTTTCTTTCTTCGTCCCTTGCAAAGCTACTGGTTGACCGTCTTCTGTTTTTTTTAGCATTCAAGGCTCTTGTTCTCACCGCTTTTGTGATTGTTGTTCCGCTTGTTGTTAATAATATCCTTCATGATCTTCTTGAAATGACCATGAGTAAACTGAACGAGGCTACTTATAATAGTGGGTTAAATGGTGCTATGCAGTTTTCCGAGTTTATGGGTTGGTTAGTTTATTGTTTTAAGATTCCTGAATGTCTGGCCGTTATTATTTCAGGTTTGCAAATGCGTCTCACGCTGCGCCTGATCCCTTTTTCACCGTTCAAGTAGAGGGTGACATGATCCAGCTAATCGAAGCCCCTCCTAGGTCGGGAAAATCGTATTTTGGGGTTAACTATCTTGTCGGCTTTACTAAATATGATGCACTTTATTCTGAATATGTTCTTGATAAAAATGTTTTGATTATATCAAATATTGAAGGTTTAAAAATAAAACATTGGGCTTTAACTCACTGTCTTAATATAGATCCGCTAGCTAAACTCTCGACTGCGTTGCCGGCTCGTGTTAAAGAATTTTTCAGTATTGCAAATTTTGAAAATATTAAAAAAACGACCAGCAAAAATCATATCATTTTGATGATCGATGAGGTTCACGAACTTTTTCCGTCTGGTTTTAAAGATCAGTCGATCTATGATTTTTTTGCGTTTCATGGTCATCTCGGAATCGATGTATTTTTTATGACGCAGGGTATTGACTCAATGTCTCGTATGTTTAATCCGTTGTTGGAGTACATTGTCAAAGCTACGCCGCGATCAAAAAAAATTTCCAGTACTTTTTCTTATAGATTTTGCGATTTAAAAGGCAAATATCTTTATTCCAAAGTTATCAGATCGAAACAGCATGTTTTTAATGCATATCAATCTTTCCGGCAAGACGAATACAATAAACCTAAATCAGCCGTTATGATTACAGCTATTTTGGTTATTGTCGTTTTTGTTGCTGCGGTTTCTTTGTTTAATATTGCGTTCGGCAAGGTTAAATCAAAAGGTAAAAACGCTGCTTTAAATTCTCGCGAAGATCTCGTCTCTAAGTTATCTCCTGCTGTCGATTTGGATGGACTTATCCAGGGAACTGAATCAAAAGTTATAACTTCCTTTTTACCTGAAAAAAAACGCTGGTCTGTTGTTCAGGTCAATGCGTTTTATTCGTATAATGGTGATAATTTTTATCTGATTGATGGCAAAGAGTATCGAGCCGATTCCTCAAATTTTCGACGGTTTAATTACGATACCCTGTCAGTTGAATTTTATGTGATACGGCAAGAGACGAACGAACCGCGTCCCCGCGGTGAGGTAGGAACGCAGCCGGATCCGGTCGAGCGGATGCGAGAAGGTGAGCCGATAGGCGAACCGGCCAAACCTGTTTAAATTCGATTTATAATTGTATTTTATTGTTGATTTAGTTTTGATTTAATGTATAATTAGTTTAACTTCAATGGAGGTTAAACAAATGAGCAGATTAAAACGTATGCGTGCGTCATCTATTAATATTTTAAAAATGGCAGATATTTGTAAATTGGTTCAACAATTAAATGGTTGTTTTTATATTGAAGTTTGTATAGATAAGCCCGGTTTAAGTACTACTTATATTTTAGATTCCGATTTTATGCCTATCAATTATCCTGATTTAAATTCTGCTTATCGTTCGATGTATCGTTATTATAAAGGTCCGTTTGATATTGTTTATTTATCAGATAAACCTGTATAATTTCCAATTGACTTTAATCTGTTTTTTTATAAATTTCCCTGGATAATTTTCGGATATGGAAAGTTATCCAGGTAAATTCTTTTTCTCATTCCTAACCCGCTTTTTTGATTTTTAGTGAAGCGATGCTCTGTTCTCATTTAACCTCTTTTCTTTTAGTGTCTGCATGTGTAAACTATAAAAAAAAACGGCGGCTGTCTCCGGAAAGATCAGCCGCCTGAATAACCCCTGTCAACTCTCACGCCGTACAGGAGCTTTATGTTTCAAACTCTACCAGATTATCAAGATCCTTTCCAGTCTAATTCTTCTCTTGGTACATATACGAAATCAGAACACCCCTGTTTAGAAATTTCCGCGCGTCGGGTCGAGCGTTGGGCCTTAAAAGAAGCGTCAAGATCTTTGCTTTTTCAGTTCTGCCGCAAAGATAAAAAACTTAATATTCAAAAAAAATTCCGTGTCACTCAATGCCTCCGCTTGCCTCTGTCTGTTTCTGTTCCGATTAAATTAAAAAATAACGTTGCATATTATACAAAATTGAACGTCTGCGGTTCGGTCTGGACTTGTCCAATCTGCGCCTCAAAAATAACAGAAGGTCGAAGATCTGAATTGAAAGCGGCCTGTGATTTTTGGCAATCATCAGGCGGTCAAATTGCTTTGGTTACAACAACCATTCCGCATAAAAGATCTGATTCGTTAGAATCTTTAGTTATTCGTTTTCAAAAAGCCCGTATTCTTTGGCGTAAACGTCCATCGTATAAAACCACCGCTAAAAAATTTGGTATTGTCGGCTCAATTCGTGCTCTTGAAATTACATACGGGGTCAACGGTTGGCATCCGCATTTTCATGAGCTTTTTTTCTATAATTTAACGGAGACTCTCTATGTCAATAAGAATCATCATCTCCACTTCTTACAATTTGAATTCGTTAATCAATGGCAGTTTGCTGCGATTTCGGCGGGTATCAAGAGACCATCTGACGCTTATGGACTTGATGTCAGAAACGGCGATTTTGCTGCGGACTATGTTGCAAAATTTGGACAAGAGTCCCGATCTGGATGGGGAGTTGACCAAGAGCTTACTAAGGGACATATCAAACAAGCTAGAGTCGGCGTTAGCCCTTTCGATATGCTCCGATCGTTTATACAAACCGGTGATATCTCAGATACTGCGCCTGCTCAATATTATATTGAATACGCTCTTTCAATGTTCGGAAAACGGCAACTCTTTTGGAGTCCTGGACTTAAGCAACATTTGCAGGTCAAAGAACGATCCGATCAACAACTTGCCGAACATGTTGACACATCGTCGCTTTCACTTGGATCACTCGATTTGAATCAATGGCGTTTTATCCTGCGGCATTCGCTACAGGGACAAGTGTTAGAATTTGCATCTATCGGCGGCATTGAAGCCGTTAACGATTTCTTGGGGAGCAAAGGTTATGGCTGATATAATAATGACTCGCGAAATGTTAGAGGACGTTGTGCAAAAGCGTGTTGAGTTTAAACTCTCAATAACACAGTGCTGTTGGTATCTCTATAATAAGTATGGTGTGAATCTCTCTCGGCAGCGGATGCATGTTAGAATCGAGAAAGTCACTTATCTATAGACATTTTGTAACCTGATAAAATAGCACCTTCTTTTATAACTAAAAATGGCTTCTTATGACTGAAACCCTTTCAGTCTTCAGGAGGCCATTTTTAGTTATGAAAGTTAAAGCTTTGATTACTGGTGTTGAAAACATCAAAGGGGCCGGTCATGGTCCAGATCCTCGTTCGTTTGATTTTTGGAAAGTCAACTTTGTCGATACGGAAGACCCAGCCGGTTCTTTGCTCGGCATGACTTTGCCTAAAGATTTTTCTCTTTCTTCTCCGCTGATTTCTTACTTTGAGTCTGTCAAGCTTAAAATCGTAGAGATTCAAATTTCTGTCAATGGTAAATATATTAACTATCTTTCGCATGTGAAGCCGTGAGTTTTTCGGTCTGGGTCATAACTGGCTTACCGGTTTATGACTACTTTTTCAGTCTGGTTATGATGACGGGGCTTATTGCCATTGTTCCGGCTCAAATTTTTAAGCTGTTCAGGTGATAAAATGCCGGTTGAATTCGTTGGATTGATTACTGAAACAGATTTTAATTTGCTCGCAGGTCTGGCGGGGATCACCTCCGCATTTGTGATTCTTTTTATCTGGGGGCAAGGGCTTTGATTAT
>JACUTX010000169.1 GCA_014859615.1 Desulfuromonadales bacterium
GGTGAATAAAACGGTTCAGTTGACGCCGTGATTGTCTGCGGCTTGACGGTCATCTTCGGGTGAATAAATTTAACAACTTGAAAGCCTGATTCTCGAGGTGAAACATTTGCCCTGTCCAAACAACTTCACTCTGCCGGATTGCAGTTATTGAGTTTATTAAATAGCGGATGTCAGGCTTGACTCATGGATGTTTGTTTGTGGCTCAAATACGAGACAGCCTGCTGATGAGTACGCAAGCCTGAACATCCAGCACATTGTCGTCGTTTGTGACCCGGGTCTTGGCAAGCCGAGTACGATTATTTCAATCTCATACCGGACTAAAAGAGATGCAGCGGTTAACGATAAAACAGAAGCCACAATCGGCATTTATCCTTGACATAAATAGATAACCGTCTTAGCCTCACATCAAAATAGCCTCTCCGAAAAGAGCAAAGGTGGAGTGATCCACTGACGCAGAGCCACGGGCCTCATATAGAGGTAGCCGAGTCGCCAAAGAGATTGATTTTTCTCAGAAGAAATTTTTGAGAAATATTTGACGCCTGCCTTCGGATTTGGAGACAGGCGTTATTGCGTTCAGGGCCTCTGGAGAAACCCTTTTGTCCATTTCGATTTTCAATCGGTAGCATCGAGTCGCTTATGAAGCAAAATGTGCATAAATCGGTTCGAACCTCTCTGAACCAGCAGCCGCAGCAGAAGTTCCACCTTTCTATGCGGAGTAAAATGGTGATATCCATCGGCATTTCAAGCGCATGGATCATATTCTGTGCGGTTCTGGCTATCCCCTGGATCAACGATCTGTCTGCTCTTTTTGGCCTCCCCCTGGCCCTGCTGATGGTGTTCGGTGTTGCCCTGATTCCGGGGTGGGCCAACGCCTACCTGATTGCCGGTCTGCTCCTCGACCGGCGGCCGATCTATACTCAACACACGCAACTGCCGCCGGTCTCTGTTTTGATCGCGGCCTACAATGAACAAGAATGTATCCTCGAAACGCTGCATTCGGTCGCCCGGCAACAATATCCGGGAGAGGTCGAAATCGTCGTCATCAACGACGGCTCTTCCGACAACACCAGCGCTGAAATCGAACGCGCCCGGAAACGCCTGGCCGGTTATCCGCACATTGTTCTTTGTCCCCTTGACCAGCAGCCGAATCAGGGGAAATCGGCTGCGCTCAATTACGGGCTGGCAGCCGCCAGTCATGAGATTTTGGTGACCGTCGACGCTGACACGACGATGTACTGCGACAGCCTGGCCCGCCTCGTCACCAATCTGGTTGATGGCCCGAAGAACATCGCGGCGGTGGCCGGTACCGTCCTGGTGAAAAATTCGCGCGAGTCGCTGATGGGGCGTCTGCAGGAGTGGGACTATTTTCTCGGGATCGCCGTGGTCAAGCGGATTCAGTCCCTTTATCTCGGGACCATGGTGGCGCAAGGAGCTTTTTCTGCTTACTGGCGCCACGCTGTTGAAGCCGTTGGTGGCTGGGAGAATACGGTCGGTGAAGACATTGTTTTGACCTGGGCTCTCCACAAAAAGGGGTATCGTGTCAATTATGCTGAAAACGCCTTTGTCTTTACCTCGGTGCCAGAAACCTATGGGCAATTTTTCCGTCAGCGTCAACGCTGGGCACGTGGCTTGATCGAAGCCTTTGTTCGCCATCCGGACATCATATTCAAGCTCCGTCCGTATTCGCCATTTGTTTACCTCAATCTCCTATTCCCGTATCTCGATGCCGCGTTCCTGCTGTTTTTTCTCCCCGGGTTGATCGCCGCACTCTTTTTCGAGATCTATGCTTTGGTCGGGATCATGACGCTGGCGCTGCTGCCGCTGATGATCCTGATCAACGCGATCATGTATTTCCATCAGCGCAGAATTTTTCGCCATCATGGTCTCAATATCCGCAGAAATCTTCTCGGCTTATTGCTCTACATGTTCACTTACCAGACCATCATGTCTCCGGCCAGTCTCGCCGGCTATCTGTCGGAATTACTGTGCTTCAAGAAAAGTTGGGGAACTAAATGATCCGCATCAGCTTCTTCCTCCTCATGGTCACGCTCTCTTCTCCCTGTTACGGCGCCCGGATATTCAGTGAAGTCAACGGCACCCGCGACAGCGATAATGCCAGCACACTTGAGTTGCTCGCCGGATATCGCCAAACGCTTGTAACCGTCGGCAACAGTGAATTTGAAATGGCCGGAGGGGATCGCACCTATTTCGAACCGGGCGAGCGGGAACGGTTTTCCGTCGGACGGCTGGAGCTGCGTAGCGATCAAAATCGGAGCTGGCAGCTCAAAGTCCGCACAGACTTCCTTCACGGCGACAACTGGTCGCCGCTCTTGCCCGCAGCCTTTTTCAGCTCTCAGCCGAACGACTCCTGGTCCGTTGAACTTTCAGTCGAACGGGAAGTGGTCGATTCGGTCAGTGCCATTCAACAGCGGCTCCATCTCGACAGCTACGCCCTGTCGGCCGATTATCGTATCAACAGCAGCTGGACAGTTGTCGGTGCCGCCATTTACCAGCGGTTCAGCGACGGCAACAATAAGCAAGGCGGGATCGGCCGGATTATTTACTCTTTGCAGCAATTGCCCAATTTCAATCTGCAATTGAAAGGACGCCTGATCCAGTCCGATCGAGACAGTATCGACTATTTTTCACCCCGAACGCTGCGTGAAGGTTTTTTGTTGCTCGGCTATGCAGCTCCCTTCGCTGATGATAACTGGGTCATTAAACTGCTAGGCGGCCCCGGAATACAAAAGATCGATCCGTTTTTTGAAGAGTCACAGACCAAGGTTGCGTTTTTGGGCGAGCTCGCCCTGCACGGCTGGTTTAATGACAGCTGGCAGCTGGTCGCGAAGCTCGGTTGTACTTCAGCCAATGAAACGCGGGATGCGTATCAATACTGGTTTACAACCATGCACCTGGGTTATGTTTGGTAATATTTTTATCGACGGTGTGAAGATAATCCATTAGAACTCCAGCTTGATCACTCCCCAGACGTAGCGTCCGACATAAAAGCTTGGCGTTCATGAGGGTGTTGAGCAGGATGCAAACAAAAAAGTGCCCCGCCTTCTGCAAAATCCGATGGTAGATACCGGCAGATTGGATTATTTTTTAAACCGCTCTATCGGCATCTGCTGATGGGCGGTTTTCGTTTGAGTAATATACCCATGAGTCAAACCTGAACACCGGCACTGCTGACTTCTGAGTGTCTTATTCTGTCGCAATCAAAAGTTATATCAAGATTGTATCTAAAGCACATAATACGTTACAATCCGCAATTAATTTGACAAGGGTAATTCCAACTATGGACAATATCTCAACAATGGTTTCTGATGAAAAATACAAATTAATTGATCTTTTCTCCGGCTGCGGGGGGATGACTCGTGGCTTTATTGATACCGGCCGTTTTGAGTCTGTCTTCGCCAATGATTTTAACAGTTTTGCTGTTGAGTCTTACAAAGCCAACTTCGATAAAAAGGGTGCACATACCGTTTTAGGTGACATCGTTGATTTGATAGATAACCATAGCCATACAATTCCCTCT
This sequence comes from Desulfuromonadales bacterium, assembly GCA_014859615.1. GTDB lineage: Bacteria > Desulfobacterota > Desulfuromonadia > Desulfuromonadales > UBA2294 > Kmv16. The sequence goes on from JACUTX010000169.1 coordinate 3,539, forward strand.
GCAGATATCGTAATTGGTGGACCCCCCTGCCAGGGTTTTTCTCTGCTTAACAAAAACCGGCAAGGTGATCCAAGACGATCATTGTGGTTTCAATTTATGCGGGTTGTTGAACTGTCAGGTGCTCGCGTTGTTGTCATGGAGAACGTCAGGCAGCTCCTCACGTCGCCGGAATGCGAAGCAATACTGGCTACACTTAAAAAGCTTGGATTCAAATACCTTCAAAAAAGAGTTCTGAATGCTGCAGATTACGGAGTCCCCGAAATGCGTTTCAGAACAATTATCATGGCATCAAAAGACAATCACATCTCCTTGCCAGTCCCTTCACATTGTGACCCTGCAAAACTCCTTGATTTAGAGTCGAACTTACTCCACACACCGTTACCACAACCTTGGAACACTGTGAAGTCAGCAATCGGCAATCTATCCGAGCCCATTGGAACAGAAATCAGAAACTTGCCTTCTCCGCAAAATTTACATTTCGGTCGACAACCTAGACCTGAAAGCGTCGAAAGGTACCTGGCCGTCCCTCCGGGCGGCAACAGATTCGATTTGCAACGCAACAGACCTGACATTACACCGGCCTGCTGGATAAACAAACCTACGGGGAGCACTGATCTGTTCGGGCGTTTGTGGTGGAACCGGCCATCAGTGACAATCCGAACGGAATTTTTCAAACCCGAAAAGGGGCGTTATCTACATCCCGATCAAAACCGCCCAATCACTCATCGTGAAGCCGCTCGAATACAATCCTTTCCTGATGATTTTATTTTTAAAGGACCTAAAATTGAAATAGCTAAACAGATAGGGAATGCTGTTCCTCCGCTTTTAGCTAAAGCCATAGGCTTTGAGGCCATTCGTTCTCTTGATGGACAAACAGACTCCAGATATGTCAATGAAACAGAAACTATCTATCAGCAGTTAGCTGCTGTAAAAATTGCGGTGTAATGATATGGATTCAGAGAAGGCTCAGCTGAAACAGCAATTAATTCAATTGTTATCTGCTTTTGAGACCGGAACAAAGGTCGATCTTCGCACACAGGTTTTGTCTTTGTTGCCGGTGTGGGACACACTAAAAGAGCTAGGAACGTCACTGCTTCCTGCTGATATGGCTAAATCCGCAAGAGATCGAATTCTGCTTTACCTGCGGCAATACCCCTGTCAAATCATTTCCCATAAAGAAATCATGATCATTGCTGGCATTAGCGAATGGGCCAGACGAGTACGTGAACTGCGTGTCGAATACGGCTGGGCCATCATGAGCGGTACAACTGCACGTGAAATGCAAGACGCTGGCGAACGGGTCAACATCCTTGATTGCTCAGAGATGAAACCGGAAGACTATATTCTGATCAATGAACATCAAGATAGAGATGCTGCCTACCGTTGGAATGTCGCCAATGAGATTCGTAAAAGCTCCGGCGGTACAAAAGCCCACATCCTTGAATATTTACGCCGTAACGTCGGTAATCCGGTGAGCGGTGAGGAGTTAAGGTATGTCGCTAACAATACAACTGAATGGGCGCGACGGGTCAGAGAGTTACGCACAGAATACGGTTGACCAGTCAGATCCAGGCAGAACGGAAGGCCCGACCTTGCCGTTGGCGTCTATATTTTAGAGGAAGATCGGCAAGCACCCTCTCATGATCGTAAAATTGATGATCATGTAAGAAGAGATGTTCTCGTTAGAGATGCGTATTGCTGCAAGGGTTGTGGTTGGTCGCGTGAGCAATGGAACGCAGATGACCCAAGATATCTTGAATTGCACCACCTCGAACATCATATTGATAAAGGCAGTAACAGCGCTGAAAACCTGAAAACACTCTGCAATGTTTGTCATGATGTAGCACACAGGGGTAAGGGTTAACCTTTCTGCTATTTGAAGGAGATGCGCCAGACTTGACTAATGGTATATGGGGTAAGGTCATAAGAGTTTAATCATGCTGTGATTTTGACTATTTACGATTTATCAAATAAGTATGGATGTGCAAAGATCGTGCATCTAAGTGCGTTCCCGCCGACCAGCTCTTTCTTGCGTCCTTGCTCAAGACTCTCTTTAATAAATTTC
>JACUTX010000170.1 GCA_014859615.1 Desulfuromonadales bacterium
GGTAACATTGATCCGGTCTTATCACGATCGACACTTCGCTCTTCCCTAACTCTAGTGCCTTTGCAAAAAGATTGTCATCCTCGGATGCCGTCATCAGGAATGACGGAAAGGGATTTTTGCAAACGACTCTCTCCTCTTATCCGCACCCGTTTTTGATGAAGAATTTCGGGGAATTTCCGACCGTCTCCATGGGGTTGACGGCGTTGTCGGCGATCTGATCTGGCTCGCCTGCGACAGTCGCGCCCGGGGCTTTCTGATCGGTGCCTCTTCGGGGCGGACAACTTTGGCCGGAGAAGGGTTGCAGCATCAGGACGGGCAGAGCCATCTGCTCGCCATGGCTCCGACCAAGATTAAGGCGTATGATCCGGCCTTTGCTTATGAGTTGGCCTTCATCATCCACGAGGGTCTGACCCGCATGTACTGCAGTCAGGAAGATTGGATCTAATACCTGACGGTGATGAACGAGCCGTATCGCTTGCCGCCGATGCCGAAACAAAAAGGGATCCGCGCAGCGATCATCAAAGGGATGTACAAATTTCACGCCACCAAAAGCCAAAAAAAGAAAGCGAAGGCGCATCTGCTCGGGAGCGGCACGATCCTCAATGAGGCTCTCAAGGCTCAGGCTATGCTGAAAAAAAATTACGGCGTTGCCGCCGATGTCTGGAGTGTCACCAGCTACAAGGAGCTCTATCAGGATGCGGTCGAATGCGAACGGTGGAATCTGTTGAATCCGAAAAAACGGTCTAAAATTACGTATGTGCGCTCTCTGCTGGCCAAGGAGAAAGGGGTTTTTGTTGCCGTCTCGGATTACATGAAGGTCTTGCTATCTTCGGTGGCGCTGTGGCTCCCTGCCCCGCTGCACTGTCTCGGCATAGATGACTTCGGCCGCAGAGACAGTCGCGAAAAGTTGCGAGATTTTTTCGAAGTTGACGCCCGCTACATCGCGTTGGCGGCACTCAAACAGCTGGAGGACACAGACGCGATTGCTGAAGGAACCGTCGCCAAGGCGATCCTCGATCTGGAAATCAACTTTGATAAATTGAACCCGCACATCGATTAAAGGTGAATCATGACACAGGAGATCAGACTCCCCGCGGTCTCGGAAGGAGTTAGTGAAGGGGTTGTCGTCGGAATTGTCGTTGCCGTAGGCGACCGGGTCGACGTTGACCAGACAGTGCTGGAGTTGGAGACCGACAAGGCGGCGCTCAAGGTGTTTCCCCGCTTCACTAGCAGCCTCGATCAGGCAAACAGGGAGTTGATCCTCAAGCGGTATCTGCGTATTGGCGTTGCGATCGACACCGACGACGGACTGCTGGTGCCGGTGCTGCGCGACGCCGATACAAAAGGGGTCGAGCGCCTCGCCATCGAGTTGAACGAGATCGCCGGCAGAACCGCGCCCGCAAACTGAGCCGAGCCGATAGGGTTATAATCGCAGACATCAGAGCAATCTGCATCATCCAAAGGCTGCAATGAAACGCCTTCTTAAATCGTCTCGATTTGTTGTAATGCGTCTAAAAACCACCCAAGAGCCAAATAACTCTCCTGATGTATCAAAGGATAAGACCCTCGTCTCTTTGTTTCAGAGTCCAAACCGCACAGCTGTCTGTTTACCATTCATCGAAAATGATCGTCGTTCGTTTTTGCCAGAAAAATAAAAATTATGTTATGTTCAATCGGCTGTTCATATCTGGCTTCAGATGAAAGAGAGGTTGTCGATGAGACTTGAAATCCGTATGCCGAAGTTGAGTGACTATTCCGACGTAGGGGTCATTACCAAGTGGCGGGTAGCGGTCGGTGACTTCATCCGGAAAGGCGAAGTTGTCGCCGACGTCGATGTGGATATGACGAGAACCGAAATTCTGGCAGCAGCAGATGGCAAAATTGTCGAAATTTGGGTTCATGCCGGCCAGCTGATACCTGTCAATACCGTCATCGCAATCCAGCTCGTTGATAGTCTGGCTGTCAATAAAGAACCTGATGTAGAAGAGTCGCAGCCAATGCAGAGCGTCGCAGACTCTCCCGAAGAGAATAGCGAAGAGGCGTTTGAAGTATTTCCTGAACTGGGGGATGACGCGAACCCTTATGTCGACCCGGAAACTGAACCGTTGGCACAAAACAATCATGAATCCGCCCCCCGGTATGGTCATCTTCTGGCGTCACCGGCCGCAATTGAGCTAGCCTTTCAGCATCATATCAACCTTGAAAACGTGATCGGCACCGGATCGTGCGGCCAGATTGAACGTGCGGATGTTGAGGTGGCGATGCAGGTTAACAGCCGGTTTATCACGGCCGAAGATATTGATGACTTAATGAACTTTAAAGGGGATTTCGCAAGCAAATTGCCCTCAGATGAGCCGACTGAAGCTGCGGCTGCGCAGGGAGAAGTTCCCGAAGAAGAACCGGCAGTGGTAACCGAAGCGGATATTGCGGCGCCAAATGATGCGAAAGCGTCTATGGATGTTATTTTTCCGGGCGCAGGGGCGGAGTCTGCCGCTGAACCGCAAACTCTTGCGATTGATGAGTCAGACACGATCGACTCCGATGAAGAGGCCAACGACGACACGGCTGCCACAGAAGAGCCGGCGGCAGAGCTCGAATCGACGGAACTCGATGCGGCGACTATTGAGCAGATCATCAGCCGGGTCGTTAAGGAGCTGGCCCGCAAGTCGGTCAAGATGCGCCGCCCGGTCTCCCGCAAGATGGAGCAAAGTTGGCAGCATGCGCCGCATTTCTTTGTGACGGTCGCCGTCGACATGACCGATGTCATCCGTTTTCGCGCCGACCTCGGCGTGACGATTAACGATTTTATCCTGACCGCGACCAGCCGCGCTCTGCAGGAACACCCTTGGGTCAACTCTCATTTTATCGATGATGAAGCGGTGGAACAGCCTGCTATTAATCTTTCGATGGCGGTGGAGACCGAACAGGGGTTGTACTATCCGGTCTTGAAAAATTGCGCCGGAAAATCGGTCAAGGAGATGGGGCTTTCTTCCGCCGAAATGGTGGTCAAGGCTCATTCCGGCAAGCTGACCGAAGAGGAGATGGCAGGGGGGAGTTTCACCATCTCGAATATGGGGATGCTTGGTGTTGAATCGTTCAGCGCCATCATTACTCCGCCGCAGGTTTCTGTTCTGGCGGTCGGCACCGTCCGGGGTGAAGTGATCATCGATGAGCATGAGGAGATGGCAATGGCGCCGATGGTACGGCTGACCCTGTCGGGTGATCACCGCGCACTCGATGGTGCCGATGCCGCTGATTTCCTCATAACCATGAAAAGTTATCTCGAAGCGCCGATTACTCTGGTTGCGCCGCAGGGAGATTAGTTTGCTTTTGCTGAAGGCGCACTGTCGAAACGACAGTGCTGATCACCAGCGGGATATTTGACTGTTTGCACAAGTCTCTAAAATAAGAGGTGAAAGTTATCAGGCCGATCGCTAAAAACGGCATTAACAGGCGCCGTTCTCGCTGAGATTGTCTCCTGTTTTCGCTGCTGGAAGATCAACTGCTCCGCTTGATTGACACTCCTTGATTCACCAGAGGATTTCCCTTGAAACATCCACCCCTGGATAGCGATATCAACCCCCCCGCGAAACAGATATTTGATCTGTTTCTCTACAGTCGCCGTGCTCTGGAGCTGGTCTGGACCACCAGTCGTCGACTGGCGCTGATCTTTGCCCTTCTGACCCTGGTCGCAGGAGTCCTCCCGGCTGCCGTCGCCTGGATCGGGCAGTTGATCGTTGACGGGGTGGTGGCCGCGATGGGACTGCACCGGCAGACCGGGAGCGCCGATACGAGCTATGTCCTCTTCTTCGTCGCCGCCGAGGCGGGGGTGGTGGCGCTGATCGCCGGGAGCCAGCGTGGCATCTCGACCTGTCAGGCGCTGCTCCGGGCGCTGATGGGGCAGCGGATCAACCTGATGATCCTCGAAAAGGCGCTGACCTTGAAGCTGGCGCATTTCGAGGATTCGGAATTCTATGACAAGCTGACCCGCGCCCGGCGCGAGGCGTCGACCCGGCCGCTCTCCCTGGTGACGCGGACCTTCGGCCTGGTGCAGAACGGCATCTCGCTGATCAGCTACGGCGTACTGCTGGTGCAATTCTCTCCCTGGACGGTGCTGATCCTGATCGGCGGCGGCATTCCGGAGTTTCTCGCCGAGGCGAAATTTTCCGGCGACAAGTTTCGCCTGTTTCGCTGGCGTTCGCCCGAGACGCGGATGCAGATGTATCTTGAAACCGTGCTCGCCCGTGAAGATTACGTCAAAGAGGTGAAGCTGTTTCAGTTCGGAGCGAAGCTGCTCGAGCGCTACAAGGCGATCTTCGCCAAACTGTTTGCCGAGGATCGTCGGCTGACTCTGCGGCGCGACAGCTGGGGGTTTGTCCTCGGGCTTCTCGGCACCGCCGCCTTTTACGGCGCCTACGGCTGGATCGCCCTGGCAGCGATTCAGGGGGAGATCACCCTCGGCCAGATGACCATGTACCTGATGCTGTTCAAGCAGGGGCAGTCGGCGGTTTCGGCGAGCCTCTCGGCGATCAGCGGCATGTATGAAGATAATCTCTATCTCTCCAACCTCTATGAGTATCTGGAGCAGCCGGTCCCGCTCATGCAGGGGGCGCTGCAGCAGGGGCCTCTGCCGGGCGACGGCGTGCGGTTCGAAGCGGTCAGCTTCTCTTATCCGGGGAGCAGTGAGCCGGCGCTGCGCGAGATCACGCTGCACCTCACCCCCGGGGTCAGTCTGGCGCTGGTCGGTGAGAACGGCTCCGGCAAAACGACTCTGATAAAATTATTGACCCGTCTCTACTCGCCGGACAGCGGGCGGATTCTGCTCGACGGTCTCGACCTGCAAGAGTGGGATGCCGAAAGTCTGCGCGCCCGGATCGGGGTTATCTTTCAGGATTTCGGTCGCTATCAGTTTCTGGTCGGCGAGAATATCGGTGCCGGCGATATGAATCACTTCGAAGATCGCCAGCGCTGGGAGGAAGCGGCCGAGATGGGGATGGCGAAGGAGTTTATCGACAAGCTCCCCGAGCGGTATGATACCCAGCTCGGCAAATGGTTCAAGGGGGGGCGCGAACTCTCCGGCGGCCAATGGCAGAAGATCGCCCTGGCCCGTGCCTTCATGCGGACCAAAGCCGATCTACTGGTCCTTGATGAGCCGACCGCCACCATGGACGCTGCCGCCGAGGCGACTATTTTCGAGCACTTTCGGGAGTTAAGCCGCGGCAAGATGACGGTTCTGATCTCCCACCGCTTCTCGACGGTGCGGATGGCCGACCGGATCATCGTCATCGACAAGGGGCGGATCGTTGAGCAGGGGAGCCATGCCGAGTTGATGGCGCTCGGCGGCCAGTATGCCTACCTCTTTTCGCTGCAGGCGCAGGGGTATCGCTGAGACGTGAGTTGGCTGTTCCTTTTAAGGCGGTTCAGTTTTTTAGCCAAGAGGTTGAATCGATCCCGGAGTCGTCAAAGAGCGATCAGGAGATAAAGCGCAGGTTCTCTTTAACGTCTTGTCAGACTTTT
>JACUTX010000171.1 GCA_014859615.1 Desulfuromonadales bacterium
AATCTATACCAAGAAAGGTTGGGAGATGAGATTTGTGTGCTGGCCCGCCAATAACGTCTCTTCCAACGAGGTTTTTATCTCTGCACAGGCAGATCTCTTGAACTATTTAGAACATTAATATGGCTGAAACGTCGATTTTCGCTGATAAAGAAGTGAACTTTTACCCCCCCATGGCCTGATAAAATGCAACGCTGACAACCAAGCGCTGTACCTGAGCTTCGATCAGGTCGATTTGGGTCTGCTGTGCCTGCTGTTGGGCGATGAGCAGCTGTACGTAACTGGCCGCGCCCAGCCGGTACTTGCTCTGCATCAATTCGAGTGAACTTTGGGCCGCAGTATCGGCGGCAAAAAGGGCAGACAACCGCTGGGCGTCATTCTCCAGTGTTCGCAGCACATCAGCCACATTACGCAACGATTCGAGAACGACACCTTGATAGTGCGCCGCCGCCGCATCGAAGGCGGCCAGGGCCGCCCGTTTTTCAGCCGGTAACCCGGGATTGAACAAAGGTTGCGTCAGCTGCGCAACCAGGCTCCAGATCGCCGAACCGCTGCCGAACAAGGCGCCAGTCGTCAGGGCTTGCGAACCGAGATTGGCGCTGAGGTTGAGCTGTGGATAGAGATTGGCGACCGCCACGCCATAGTCCGCATTGGCTGCGTGCAGCAGCGCTTCGGCGGCCTGGATGTCCGGGCGCGTGCGCACCAACTCGGAAGGGACGGTCAGCGGCAGCACGGCTGGCAGGGTGAACTCTCGCAGAAAAAAAGATGGCAGGCCTTTTGCGCCCGGTGGTCGGCCAGTGAGCACCGCTAGCAGGTGTTCGCTCTGCTGCAGCTGATTGCGCAACAGCGGAATGCTGGCGCGAGTCTGTTCCACCTGGGTCTGCAGAACCAGCATTTCGTTATCCGAGGCCAGCCCGAGACGCAGCTGTTCCCGGATCAATTCCAGCTGTTCTTCCTGAGACTGGAGAATCTCCTCTGATGCCTGGATTTGTGCCGCAAGCCCGGCCTGGGTGACGGCGGTGGTGACAATGTTGCTCACCAGAGTGAGCTGCGCTCCGGCTAGCTCGTATCGTTGGTAATCGCTGCGAGCAGCCAAAGCTTCCAGGGTGCGCCGGTTGCCACCGGCCAAGTCAAGATTGTAGTGCATCTCGACGCTGGCGTTGTAAAGACTGAATTCCCGGGCGTCACCCGACAATCCCGAGGCATTAGGGTTGAATCGTTGCCGCTGACCGCCGAGGCTGGCATCGACCTGCGGGTAGCGGGTCGAGCCAGCCTGGGCAGCATAACGCTCCTGCGCCTGACGTAAAGTGGCCCTTGCCGCAGTGAGGGTCGGGCTGGCCTGCAAGGCTTCCCCGATCAAAGTATTGAGTTTGGCTGAGCCAAACTCCTGCCACCACTGCGGGTTGCCCCCTTCGCCAGTAAAAAAATGCTGAGATCCCCCCATCCTCGTGGGAGCTGAAGCGGTGGAAGCAGGTAACGAAGATGGGGTATAGGTTGCTACTGCGGGGCTTGCCGGGCGCTTGAAATCGGGACCAACCGCGCAGCCAGCCAGCAGACCGATTAAAATTGTTGAGGCCATTATTTTAAGCATGTTTTGGCGTCTCATCGGTCTCTTTCGTTTTAAGGCATTTTTCAATCGAAACCTCGCCCTTCGCCAGCTTCTTCATAGGTCACACCATCGCGGATGTGATAGATCCGCTTAAAAGTCGGCATGATCTTTTCGTCATGGGTGACGACGATGATCGCCGTGTCGAATTTGCGCGCCATTTGGTTCAGAATCCGGATCACCGCCAAGGCGCGTTCACTGTCCAGCGGCGCGGTCGGTTCATCGGCGAGAATCACCGGCGGGCGATTGACCAGACCGCGAGCAATCGCCACCCGCTGCTGTTCCCCACCGGAGAGTTGTGCAGGCATCGCCTTGGCGCGATGCTCCACATCGAGGGCTTTGAACAGTTCGACGGCCTGCTTGCGCGACTCGGCGTTCGATTTGCCGGCGAGCATCGGGAGCAGGGCGACGTTATCGGTCACGTCGAGAAAATTAATGAGATAGGGTGCCTGAAAGATAAAGCCGATGCGGTCGCGGCGCAGGGCCCGCAAGTCTTTCACCTTCCAGCCGTTGTCATAAATCACCTCATCGCCAAGAATCATCCGACCGGCGGTCGGCTCGATCACCGCTCCCAGGCACTTGAGTAAGGTGCTTTTGCCCGATCCGGAAGGGCCGACCAGCCCGACCACTTCCCCCGGGGCGACCTGCATGTCCACGCCTTTTAAGGCATCGACGGCGGTATCGCCACGGCCATAGCGTTTTTTCAAACCTTCGATACGAATCCCTTTGCCAGTCATATCAGCTCCCAATCGCTTCGGCCGGGTCGACCTTGAGGGCGGCACGGATGGCGAAGATGCTGGCGAGAATGCAGATTACCACCACGGCGACAAACCCGATCACCGAGTCGAGCGGTTCGAGTAGTACGTATTTGGGAAAGATCGGTGCCATCAGCAAGGTGGCAGTGATTTTGCCGACCACAAAGCCGATTATGCCGAGGGCGATCGACTGTTGCATAATCAGGCCGGCAATGGTGCGATTGCGGGTTCCGATCAGTTTGAGCACGGCGATCTCCCGAATCTTGCCGAGGGTCAGGGTGTAGATGATGAAGGCGACAATCGCCGCGCTGACAATCGAAAGAATGACCAGGAACATGGCGATCTGCTTGGCCGAAGTGGCGATCAGCTTGCCGATCAAGATCTCTTCCATCTGGCTACGGGTATAGACCGTCAATCGCTTCCAGCGCCGGATCGACTGTGCTACTTCCTCGGCGTCATGACCTGTTGCAACCTGCACCAGAACGGCATTGACGTAAGCGTTGCTGCTTTGCAAAGCGATGACGGCTTCGAGCAGCCCCGGGATCTGCGGCCGATTGAAGTTCGGGTTGGCAGTGGTGCGGCGGCGCTGCTGCAAAATGGCGTCGTTGTCTTTGAGAAACTGGGTCTCCTGGGCATCCTTGAGCGGGATAAAGACGATCGGGTCGCCGCCGGACGAAACCATCCGCCGGGTCAGTCCGACCACGGTGTAATGATTGCGGCGGATCTGCAGCCGGTCGCCGAGGTTGAAGCCGGTAGCGATATCTGCTACCGCCTCATAATGGCCACGGGTGATCTGGCGGCCAGCGACCAGATACGGTGGCCAGCCGGGGGTGCCGGGCTCCCCGGCCATAACGCCGGTCACCATCGACCGCACATCGCGATCGCCCTGGCGCACCTGCATGGTAAGATAGGTGACATTGGCCACCCTCGCCACCCCCGGCATGGCGTGGATGCCGCGCCAGGTGTCATCGTAGACGCTCGACGCTTCGGCATAAGGGCCAAGGGTGTCCTTTTGCACTACCCAGAGATCGGCGCCGCTGTTATCGAGCAAGGCTTTACCATCATCCACCATGCCGCGGTAGATCCCTGCCATCGACAACGTCACACCGATCAGCAGGCCGAGGCCCAGCCCGGTGAAGACGAACTTCCCCCAGGCGTTCATAATGTCGCGACCGGCCAGGCTGATCATCGCGGCACCTCGTGGACCTGATCAACCAGATCGATGCGGCTGCGTGAGGTCAAGGCTTTGGCGCTGTAGACGACCACCTGATCGCCGACTTCCAGCCCTTCGCGGACCTGAACCTGACCCTCCAGATCGGCGTCCCCCAAGGTGACGGCTGTGAACTGCAGATCACCATCGATGACCTGCCACACACCTAACTGACCGGCGTTGCGCTGAATGGCTGCATTGGGGATGACCGGCGCTGCTGCAAGCGCCGGCAGGGCAACGGTCACTTCGGCCAGTTCTCCAATCGCCGGCAAAGGTTCGGGGAGCTGGTCGAATACCACTTTGGCGAGCATCTCCTCGGTCACCGCGTCAGCCATGGTTTCCACCCTCAGGATCTGACCTTGCACGGCTTTTGCTTGGCTGCGCAAGACGATTTGAGCCGCGAGGTTGGCGCTCAGTCCCCGCGCATGAATCTGATCGAAGCGCACATTGATCCACAAGCTTTGCGGGTCGATCAGCTCCACGACCGCCTGTCCCGCCACCAAAGTGGTACCGGGATCGGCGTTGCGCAGAGCGACCAGGCTATCAACCGGGGCGATCAGGGAGAGGTTGTGGTGTTGCGCGATCAACGCGGCGCGTTCGGCGCTGATGCGGAGAGCTTCTTGCTGCGCCGCACTCAAACTGGCCTCGGCAATCTGCAGATCATTATTTTTGCCAGCCAGGATCTCCTCGCTGGTCGCGCGGGCGGACAATAGCTCTTTATATCGCCGCGCCTGTGTTTGCGCATAAGTCTGACGCGCCCGGGCTTCACTCAATTGGGCCTCGGCACGCTTCAGCGCAGCATCCTGGGCCCGAATGCGCTGGTCGACATCGACCGGGTCCATTGCACCGAGGATCTGCCCGGCTTTGACCAGATCCCCCACCTGCACCTCCAGGCGTTCAATCCGCCCGGCGAAGGTGGGTCCGATCTTATAGGTGAAGCGGGCCTCGACCGTGCCGATGCCGAAGAGCGCTGGTGCGATCGACCGGTTCTCCACTCTGGCCACCGTCACCGGAACCGGGGCCAGCGGCCCCGAGCGTAAAGCGACATAGACAAAGAGGGCCAGCAGAGGCAACAGCACAACCAGTATGGCCAGGGTGCGTTTCTGAATAGGGAATCGTTTCATTGCACTCTCCTGATACCGCGTTTATAAATGGTAAAGACCTTCGGCGCATCATTACCAAGGTGGCCGATGTCACCAGCCAGCAGCGATTGCATCACCAGCCCCTGGATGGTGCCGATGAAGAGGATGACCGCAGCTTCGATGTCGAGATCGGCATCCAGTTCGCCGGCTCTCTTCCCTTCTTCGAGCAAACGCTGCAACCGCTCCCCGTAACGGTGGATGAGCGTCTGCACCATGCGCTTGGGAGCCGTCTCTTCGGCGCGCTGCAATTCGCCAAAAAGCATGCGCGGCACGCCCGGATGCTCGAGGACAAAATCGACATGGGCCATGAACATCGCCTCAAGGGCGGCGAGCGGAGAGGTTGCCGTTTGCAGCGCCTTATCCACCCGAGCCAGCAACCGATCAGCCACCCACTCCATCACCGCCAGCAGGATGGCGTCTTTGTTGGGAAAGTGACGAAACAGAGCGCCCTGGGTCAGCCCCATGCGCTTGGCGATTGCGGCGGTGGTGATATCGCTCGGATTCTGCTCCGCAGCCAATGCGACCACAGCCTCGACGGTCACCGCACGACGTTCCTCGGCCGGAAGATTTTTACTGCGTTTGATCATAGCGTCTCCATAAGATAGTAATTGATTACTATCTTATGCGCTTGGCTGATTTTGTCAAGGGGGGATTGTAATGCCGTCACTTTTTCTCCTCGATGCGCCTGCCAGGTAATCTCACGGATGAAGTTTCGGTTCGTTTCCTTGATTCTGCTTCATTGTCTGCTACAGTTAGACGCACTTCAGGTTTCTGGTCGG
>JACUTX010000172.1 GCA_014859615.1 Desulfuromonadales bacterium
GCAAGGACTGAGCAACGAGACGGTCATCAAAAACAGGTCCCACCGCTTGCAAATCATTCGGCTCTGTGCTATCAGCTACAGACTCAAAATGTCTGCCGACTCCATAACCGATCGAGCTTCTTTATTTATGACCCAGAGAATGATTGAAATCCTTTCACCTGCTTTCGTCTCAAAAGAACAGTTGAGCCGTTGCGAAGATCTCAATGATCTGTTTGAGCAGAGGCAGCCGTTGGCTCTTGAGATCGGCTGTGGTACAGGCCATTTTATCACGGCGATGGCACAACGGCACCCCGCAACCAACTTTCTGGCGATCGATATCTACAACAAAGGGTGTTTTAAAACCTGCAAGAAAATTGATCGGCTCGGGCTTGTAAATATCCGGGTTCTGCGCATTGAGGCGTGCCACTTGATCGCCAATCATCTGCAGCGGGAGAGCCTGTCAGCCGTCTATATCAACTGTCCGGATCCCTGGCCCAAAAAACGTCATCGTGATCGTCGACTGGTCAATCACTCTTTTCTGCAATCACTTTCGCTCTATTTGCAACCGAAAGCCGATCTTTACTTTTGCACCGATGTCCCTGACTATGCCCGGCAGGTCGCCGAACTGATCCCGCTTGCCGCCGGTTTGCGCAATCTTCTTGACGCCCCTTTTGTCACCGATCTTCCAAACTACCCGACATCCAAATACATGCAACGTTTTCTCGACCTCGGGCAGCCGATCCATTTCATTCATCTGCAACGTCGCCCTGATTTTGACCTTAGTTCCGTACCGGAACCGAAGCTCTTTTCAGGCTTTTGCCCAAGCTTTTTGAATCGCCATCATGCCTGAACCGTATCTCACCGCCGACCTGCCCGGAACCGGCGGGACCATCAAAGAGACTCCGGACGATTTCCGGGTTGACGAAATTCCGATCTACACCCCGTGTGGCGAAGGGGAACACCTCTACATCGAGATCGAGAAAAAAGAGCTGACCACTCACGATCTGCTGCGCAGAGCGGCCAAAGCTTTCTCTCGCCCCGAGCGGGATATCGGCTATGCAGGGCTCAAAGATGCCCGGGCCACCACCCGTCAGACGATCTCCGTCCCACTGGTTGCACCGGAAGATGCTGAAAAACTGGCCGATGAAAACATCACGATCCTCTCTGCGGTTCGGCACAAAAACAAACTGCGTACCGGTCATCTGTTCGGAAACCGTTTCACGATCCGCATTCGCGACGTTGAACCCGATGCAGAGAGTCGGGGGAGAGCGATCCTGACACAGCTCGTTGCCACGGGAGTGCCGAACCGGTTTGGCCGTCAACGCTACGGATCTCTCGGCAACTCACACCTGATCGGGCGGGCACTTTTGAACCACGATTATGAATCAGCCCTCAAACTGATCATCGGCGACCCGGATCGGATCACCAATGAACGTTGGAAACAGGCGGCGACACTTTTTCAGAGCGGAGAGATCAAAGCATCACTGGCGGCGCTGCCGGGGCACTGTCGATATGAACGGACTCTTCTGCATAAGCTTGTGTCAGGCAAATCACCAGAGCAGGCGATCAAGAGTCTGCCGCGTTCAATTCTGCGCCTCTATCTCAGTGCCTGTCAGTCCTTTCTGTTTGATCGGATCGTAACCATGCGACTGGCGACACTCGACCAGGTCTGGCCGGGTGATTTTGCCTTCAAGCACGACAATGGTGCCTGCTTCTTTGTTGAAGATGTTGAAGCAGAAAACAGCCGGGCCAAACAATTTGAAATCAGCGCCTCCGGTCCGCTCTTTGGCTACAAATCGACCCTGGCCCGTGGAGCAAGCGGGATACTCGAAGAGAGTCTACTCGAAAGCGAAGGACTGAAGCTGGATGATTTTCGTCCCGGCAACGGCCTCGATATGCCGGGGGAACGCCGCCCCCTTCGCATCCTTTTGCAGACCCCTCTTTTGCGCGGAGAGAATAACAACCTGATCCTCTCCTTCGCCCTCCCGAAAGGGAGTTATGCGACCAGCGTCCTGCGGGAAATCACCAAAATCACACCCCTGTAGATTTTATTTCCAAACTTTTTTTGCGCAAGCATCAAATTTACAGAACAAATACTCCCCCACCCAAAACATACCTCTTAAAAGCGCAAACCAGCTATTGACTTAAATAGAACAACATTTTATTATCTTCAGAAGATTAACGATTTATAGGGAAAACATCGTTCTCTTTTAGCGGTGCATCTCATATGTCTCTTTTTTTACATTATATTTGACTTAAATTTATTGATTCTTTATAACTTGCACGGGGTCTCCCTCAAAAACAGTCCAAAGGGGATGTTTTCATGCCAAAAAAAGACAAATCAGAATATATCATTCAGGCCGTATCACACGCACTCGACCTGCTGGAGCAGTTTCACGACGATATCGATGAACTCGGCGTCACGGAACTGAGCAAGCGACTTAAACTTCACAAAAACAATGTATTTCGACTCCTGGCCACTCTCGAATCCCGCGGCTATATCGAGCAGAACAAGGCGACTGAGAACTACCGTCTCGGCCTGAAATCCCTTGAGCTCGGACAGACCTTCATCAAGCAGATGGGGCTGTTGCGCCAGGCCAAGCCGATTCTCGATCAGATCGCCGCAGCCTGTAATGAGACCTCGTATGTTGCGATCTTCAAGGATGGGCACAGTGTCTACCTTGATGTTGTCGAAACGGACCTGACCGTTCGGGTTGTCTCCCGGGTCGGCTCACGTCTTCCGGCTTACGCAACCGCCTCGGGAAAAGTTCATCTGGCCCACATGTCGAGCGAGGAACTTCTGGAGATGTTCCCCGACGAAAAGCTGCCGACCTACACGCCGACGAGCATCACAACCCGTGAGGAGCTGTTCAGGGAGCTCGCAAAAATCGCCGAACAGGGGTACGCTCTGGATAACGAAGAGCTTGATGCCGGTGTGCGTTGTATCGCGGCACCGATTCGTGACTACACAAGGCGCATTGTCGGCGCTATCAGCATTTCCGGCCCGGCAATGCGGATGAGCCAGGAGCGGATGGAAAACGAATTGACTCCCCTGGCAATAAAAGCAGCCGATGACCTCTCGACCCGACTCGGGTACAACGCCTGATTAAAGCCGTGCTTCTTTAACAATAAAGCCCCTGAATCAGGGGCTTTTTTTATTCGTTTCGCGCCGGTCACAAGGCGGCGCCAACCGGGCGAAGAGCGCCACTTAAAAGAATAATAATAACAGGGTGGGAACTGTTCATGACGTTCATTCCGACAGAATTTTCAGCTGACGACAGCACCGTCCTTTTGGCTGAAAACAAACCTTTTATCTGTCGACCCGTGAAGGGTGAAAACCATGCAGCGGCACTGTTGGTGCACGGTTTTACCGCGACGCCGCATGAGATGGCTCCACTGGCCCGGCATCTCGCAGCCAGAGGGATTACCTCTGTCGCTGTCCGTCTCCCCGGGCATGGGACCACCGAACAAGATCTCGCTCAAAGGAGTTTTGAAGAGTGGGTTGAAGCCGTCATTTCGGGACATCAATTTCTGCAAAAAGAACAGCAGCAGATTGTTGCGGTCGGACTCAGCACCGGTGCGATGGTGGCGCTTGCCGCCCATCTGGAGCACAAGTTTGATGGCGTGGTCCTGCTCTCCCCCTATCTGAGAATCAGACACCGACTGGCACCATGGGCGGGATTGTTACGTTATTTCATCCATTACCAAACCAGAGAGATCCCTCTGGCTGAGCGACCCTACTACTACCGCAAACGCCCTATGCAAGGGATACATCAGATCAACCGCCTGATCCAAAAGGTCAAAAAAAAGCTTGCTTCGATAACAGTTCCAGCTCTTGTCATCTGCTCTGAAGGGGACCAGACCATCGACCCAAAAAGCGCCGTTGAACTCTATCAGCAGCTCGGAAGTCATAACAAGGACCTGCACAAATTCGGGGGTGAAGTCCCGCATGTCTTGACGACGGCTGAAAATCCGAAACAAAAAGAGGTATTCAACCTTATCAGCCGTTTTATCGAATCGGTGCGTTGTTGAGCGAAACAACCAGTTCAGGCCATAACGCCGCAACCTGAAGAGCGGTTTCGTCCGGCGTCCCGGAATTATCGATCAGAAAGTCGGCGCGGCGGATCTTCTCGACCATCGGCATCTGGGCGGCGATCCGCTGGTCGGCGGTGGCCGCATCAATTCCGTCACGACGCATCAGTCGTTCTTTTTGTTCAGCGGGCTCTGCTGTTACCACCAGAACCTTGTCGACCCGATTTTCAGCCCCCGCTTCAAACAGCAGTGGTGCCTCGTAAACAATCAATTCAGCGCCAGCCTGAACCAGCCCGGCAAGGGTCGTCTCGGCCAGGCGTGCGATCGCCGGATGTGTGATCCGGTTTAAATCAGTACGGGCCGCATGATCGCTGAAGATAATCTCTGCAAGTTTTTCCCGATCAAGAGTTCCATCTCGGGCCAGGATCTTATTTCCAAACCTCTGCACAATGGCGCTCAGCGCCGATGAGCCGGGGAGAACAACTTCGCGTGCCAATGCATCGGCACTGACAACCGGCACCCCCTTCTTCCTGAACAGATCTGTCACACTGCTTTTACCGGTGGCGATACCACCTGTCACACCGAGTATCATCTTTTCTCTCTCACGGTCAATTGATAGATCTGATACAGTTCCATGATCAAACCAGACTGTCAAGCGTGTCGCAATTTTTGGACCTTTTTTTGAATGGAACAGCGTTGAGCAACTTATTAATCCGGCTAAAACTGTAAATGGGCCTGTCGAAACAGCTTAAAATATTTACTTTTCTTGAATGAGACGTTATTCTCTTTGAACATGAACGTTTCCCTCGGAGGGGCAGTTGATCGAAGACGCCGAACAACTACAAGGGTTTGAAATCGCCCTTAAAAATCTCACCAAACTGATCAAGGCGGTACAGTACTATCCACCTGCGCACCCGACTCTGCGCTCTGCGCTCAACGAAACCGCGCATTCCCTGCTCAGTCTGATCACCGATGATAACGAACTTCTCTGCTCGGTGCGCAAAGATGGTTTCTTCTACAACGACAGACCGATCGGAGTGAAAAATCCGATTCTGATCAAGTTTGCCTCTTATCTTTTTGCCCGACGCATTAACCACCTGATGTTTCTGCCGGATCTCGACATCAATGAACTGGAGGCGTTTGCCCGCTGTCTGACTATGGAGACGAATGAAGTCCAGAGAATGGGCGGAATCAAAGAGCTGCTCACCAAGGCGCGAGTCTCAACCATCTGGGTCAATATCGTTGAACCGTCCCAGTTTATGGAATTGAAACAGGAGATCGAAAAACAAAAAGAACAGTTCGTTGGCGACCAACAAGAGCAAGAACAGAAACAACATGACCCGGAGCAGGAGTTGTCGGCCGAAGAACGTTCGCTGGAGAAGATTCTGCGCGAGCTGCAGAATGAGATGGTTGATCAACGTTTTCGTTACCTGCTGCAGGAGCTTGTCCCGCATATCCACATCAACCTGACC
>JACUTX010000173.1 GCA_014859615.1 Desulfuromonadales bacterium
GATCTTGTGGGCGAGGATCCCCTGTTCCGGTCCACCAAAAAAATTGAAGTAGTTAAAGAAGGTGTGAGCAAAGAGCCCTAACCCCGAGGTGACCAGCACGAAGAAGGCGATGGCCTGAACCCAGTGTACCACGCGATCAAAGGCGTTGAAGCGGTTGACATAGTTACTCATGGTTCCCTCCTTTTTCTTCAACATCCTCTTCTAGTTGCTTTGGACCAACGGTCACATAGTGCAACATGGCCACGCCGACAGAGCCCCAGAAACCGAGGATCCCGAGCGGTTTGATCACATCTTTCCAGAGGAAGATCGATGTCGGAATGGTCGGATTGACCGCAAGGTTATAGTCCTGCGGCTTGTTGTCGAGCAGATACATGACGCCGAGGCCGTTGAGTGCCGTCTCCCCGTAGATCTCTTTTCCGGTCCCCTTCGCTTTGGTGATCAGTTCGTTACGATCACCGAACATCAGGGTGCCGGTCGGGCAGGCCTTGACGCAGGCCGGCTGCAGACCGTTTTCGACCCGGTCGAAACAGCCGTGGCACTTGCTGATTTTATTCTGCGCGTCGTATCGGGGGATATCGAACGGGCAACCGTTGACACAGTAGTTGCAGCCGATGCACTTCTCTTTGTTGAAGCCGACCAGGCCGTCATGGGTTCGGTAGAGGGCCCCGACCGAGGGGCAGACCTTCATGCAGCCAGCTTCGCTGCAGTGCAGGCAGCGCTTGTTGAGAAACAGCCATTTGAATTCGCCATTCTCGTCGGTTTCGACGAATTCGATCTTGTTGTACAAGTGTGAAGTCAGTTGCGGCGGGTTCTCGTAAGAGCCACTATTGACTGCGCTCTCTGCTGATAGTTTGTTCCACTGTTTGCACGCAACCTGGCAACCCCGGCAGGCGATGCAGCGACTGGTATCGATCATGAAAGCTTTACGTTCCATCACTCATCACCCCCTTTTCTCGATGTTGACCTGGAAGGCCTTGGTTTCAGGAATCATCGTGTTGCCATCCCCGATCGTTGGTGTCAGCAGGTTGGCGCTGTCGCCGACATTCGGCGTTGTCCAGCCGTAGCACCAGGGCAATCCGACCTGGTGGATGATCGTCCCCTGCACCTTGAACGGACGGAATCGCTTGGTGACGATCGCCACCGCCTCAACCTTGCCGCGCCCCGAAGAGACCACACACATGTCGCCGTTAGTGATCCCCTTGTCCTTGGCGAGCTCAGGACTCAGTTCGACGAACATACTCGGCTGCATCTCCAGCAGCCATGGAGTATTGCGCGTCATGACGCCGGTCTGCCAGTGTTCGGTGACCCGATAGGTCGTCGCCACATAGGGGTAACGCTGGTCGTAGGAGTAGAAGGCATCCACTTCCAGACCACCGTCGGTAAAAAAGAGTTTGATGATCGGGTTGTTTTTAGTCCCGGACATCGGGTTTTTTTCGATCGGACATTCGAGCGGCTCGTAGTGCTCGGGGAAGGGTCCTTCATTCATCCCGGCGCTGAAGATCGCGGCGACTCCGTCCGGCAGCATGATGAATGATTTCTTGGTCCCCGCCTGGGAGAGTGGTTTCCAACCGCCATCGGGCACATCCCCTTTCCACGATCCTCCGGCCCACCAGATGACCGGGCGCTCCTTGTTCCACGGCACACCATTGGCGTCGACGGATGCGCGATTGTAGAGGATGCGTCGGTTGACCGGCCAACACCAGCTCCACTCCGGATAGAGGCCGACGCCGGTCGGGTCTTTCTGGCTGCGTCTGGCCATCATGTTGCCGTTTTCATTGTAACTGTTGCAATAGAGCCAGTTTCCTGAACTGGTCGAGCCATCATCCTGCAGAAAGGCAAACGAAGGGACCAACTCCCCTTTTTTGTAGAGTTTTCCCTTGATCTCCTTGTCTTCAAGGAAGTAGCCGTTGATCTCCTTGGCGACGGCGTGGATGTCGATGTGATCGATCTTGCCGTCGATCCCCTTGAAACCGTAATTCCAGCTCAGCTTGGTGATCGCTTCGGGGAAGGCGCCCCCTTCACTCTTGTAGAGCTGCGCAACGCGGTAGTAGAGCTCATTCATCACCACCGAATCGTGTCTGCTGTTCCCTAAAGGAGCGACCGCTTGGTAGCGCCACTGGGCCCAGCGACCGGAGTTGGTGATGCTCCCCTCTTTTTCGAAGGAGGCGGCGACCGGAAGGAAGAAGACCTCGGTGTCGATTTCGGCCGGGTTCATGTCCGGCCCCTTCCAGAACGAGGCGGTCTCGTTGTCGAACAGGTTGACCGTGACCATCCAGTCGAGCTGGGTGAGCGCCTTACGCACCTTGTTGGCGTTGCTTCCAGAACAGGCCGGGTTTTGTCCCCAGGCAAAGAACCCTTTGATGTCGCCTTTGATCATCCGGTCAAAGAGCATCAGCCAGCTCGCATTTTGTCCGGTGTCCAGTTTCGGGAGGAGTGAATAGCCGAAATCGTCTTCGGCGGTCAGGGCGGTGTCGAAGTGGGCGCGGAGCAGCGAGGTGATATATTTGCTCCGGTTGCTCCACCAGTTGGCGCTGTCTGGATCGGTGGTTTTCGGCGTACTCTTTTCGATGTATTTGGCCAGACTGTCCCAGTCGGCTTTTGGGGTCGGGAGGTAGCCGGGGAGGATATGGAACAGCAGGCAGTGATCGGTTGAACCCTGGACGTTTGATTCACCGCGCAGGGCATTGACGCCGCCACCGGCGATGCCGATGTTGCCGAGCAAGAGCTGAATAATCGCCATGGTACGGATATTCTGCGTACCGACGGTGTGCTGGGTCCATCCCATGGCGTACATGATGGTCGCAGCTCTGCCGGCGACCCCGGTCGAACCATAGATTTTATAGACCTCGGTCAGTTTCTCCTGCGGCGTCCCGGTGATGTCGGAAACGACTTCGACACTGTAGCGGGAAAAATGTTTTTTGAGCAGCTGCAGCACGCAGTTGGGATCCTGCATGCTCTGATCGGTCAGTGGTATGCCGTTTGCGTCACGCTGGAAGGACCAGGTGCTCTTGTCGTATTTGCGCTTGTCGGCGTCGTAGCCGGAGAAGAGCCCATCGAGTTCGCCCGGCATCTTGAAGTCCGGGTTGATCAGGAAGGTCGCGTTGGTATGGAGCTGCATGTATTCGGAGTGATAAAGGTTGTTTTCGATGATGTAGTTGATCATTCCGCCCAGAAAGGCGATATCAGTGCCGCTGCGCAGCGGGGCGTAGAGGTCAGCTTTGGAACTGGTGCGGGTGAAACGCGGGTCGACGCTGAGGAGCTTGGCCCCTTTTTCTTGCGCTTCGAGGACGTACTTGAATGAAATTGGATGGTTTTCAGCGGCATTCGAACCCATGATCAGAATGACATCTGCGTTGCGGATATCGATCCAGTGATTGGTCATCGCGCCGCGTCCGAAGGAGGCCGCCAGACTGGCAACCGTTGCGGAGTGTCAAATTCGGGCCTGGTGTTCTATGTAGACTAACCCCCAACTGCGCAGAAGCTTCTGAAAGAGGTAGCACTCTTCGTTGTCGAGTGCCGCGCTGCCTACCGAAGCGATGGCGTCGGTGCGGTTGACCCGCTCCCCTTTGGCATTGTTGGTCATGAAGGTGGCGTCACGGGTCGCTTTGACTTTTTTGGCAATCTGATCGAGTGACCAGTCCCAGGAGACCTTCTTCCATTCACTCGACCCTTTGGCCCGGTACATCGGTTCAGTCACCCGCTTTTCATTATGGCGCAGCTGGTAAGCTGAATTCCCTTTGCTGCAGAGGGTTCCGCGGTTGATCGGGTGATCAGGATCCCCTTCGGCGTTGATAATGTCACCGGCGCGGGTGTGGACAATCAGACCGCACCCTACAGCACAGTAGGGACATATCGTCGTTGTCTCTTTGGCGTATTGGATGGCTAGAGGCTTGGCATCTGCCTGGGCGGGCGTGATTCCGATGCCAAGAACGGATACTCCGACCGCACTTCCTGAAAATTTCAGAAAATTGCGTCTGCTTAACTTCATCTTCTTGCTCCTTCCCTTAAGTGGCTTAACGCCGATTTCTATTGCAATGCGGAGAATGGGCTAAAGCATCCGCCGCTTAAAAATCACAGCTTGTAGTGAAGATGAAACTGCATGGGGTGAAATCCTATACCTCTGTTTTATTTATGCAAGTAAAATAATGTTCAAATTGTAATTTATTGGATTCGGTCAATATTTTCTATTGAAAACAGTGGTCTCATAAAAAAGTCATCCTGTCAAATATCGTTTTTTTGTGGGACTGAAGAACCAGGAAGAGAGGGGGTCCCCTTCTTTTTTGGCGGCTCTATTCAGAAGGATCCAATCCTCATGAGGCAGGAGCGCACCTTGCTCTCAATTTGACCTCTTTGCCGAATGGCATCAGGAAGAGAGACGCGACGATTTATTCGACTCGGTCGTCAAAACCAATGCACAACGGATATTCTGACATGCGATTCAGTTAAGATTGCTGATGCCATTGTGGAGGGTGGTATCATGTAGTCTCTGTGGAGGCAATCCAGAAGACTTGTGCAGAAATATTGTGGAAATAAAATTAAAAATGCGTGAACTCAATAGTCTGGGATCAACTTCGGATATAAGAGCCTTTTGCAACAGGCTCATAGTCTCTGACAATCTTTAAATAATGGTCAACTCAAACTGAAAATATCTCGACTCTTCTGATCCGTTTTTTGTGGGAATCAACAACACCCGCAAAGTTTTATTTCTTTAGATCCAGCCGACCACTTGCTGACCCGCAAAGAAGATTCGCTTTATGCGGCGGATATGATTGCGACCTGGTCAGGTCGTTATCTGGCTGTCGACGCTGAAATTACCTCTCGCCGGAACTCTTTGATAACCGTGTGACCGTGCGGACCCCCATCGGTGGTTTCCACAGCGACATGTTTACCAATGGTCATCCTCTGGTTGCCGATGAGCCGGAAGCCTTTGGCGGCACCAATCAGGGCCCGTCCCCTTATGATGATCTGCTGGCACTCTCGGTGCCTGCATTGGGATGACGGTGCAGATGTATGCGCGGCGCAAGAAATGGCCTCTGGTCGAAGCAGTGGTTCGATTGCGCCATGAGAAGATCCATGCTCAGGATTGCGCCACTTGCGAGGGGCCCGGTCAGAAAATCGATCATTTTGAGCGGGAACTGGAGTTGGTGGGTGATTTGAGCCCGGAACAGCGACAGCGACTGCTCGAAATTGTCGAAAAATGTCCGGTTCACAAGACGCTGCTCGGCGAGGTCAGTATCAATACCGGTCTTTTCGAAACCAAGGAATAGTGGCGCAAGATCTCACCCTGGAGAGTGGATAGCGACGATCCGGCGCTGCCGGGATGCAGGATTCTGTCCGGTTTGTCCCTCTCTTTATAAGGGGGGGATTTTTATTTGGAGGGACCCCCTCCGCAAACCGGGCAGGCCTGCATCCGCAACGGTTTCTCCAGATGGCTTGCTCCCAGCAGACTCTCAT
>JACUTX010000174.1 GCA_014859615.1 Desulfuromonadales bacterium
AATCTGCAGAATGTCCCTGAAAATCAGAAAAATCTCGCGCTGCTGGTGCAGGAACGGGATTCAAATCGCCGGATTTATGAAGAGCTGCTTTTGCGCCATAGCCAATCAGAAGTCTCCAAACAGATGGAGATTGGTGACAAAGCCGCAACATTTAGAATTGTCGATGCGGCATTTTTGCCAAAAATACCGATCTCGCCCAATTTGTTGATGTATGTTTTTCTGTCGATTGCCGTCGGTCTTGGTTCGGGCTTCGCAGTTGTATTTATCCTGGATAACTCCAGTAATAATTTGAATTCACTCGACCAGCTGCAAAGATTTGATATCCCGATTCTGTCAGTTATCCCAAGTATTGAGAATCCCGCCCAGATTCAGCGGGTCGAACGGCTCGATACGCTCGTTTATCTGGCCACGGCGGTATATTTTGCCGGTCTATTGGGGATCCTTTTGCTCGAAACTTATAAAGGGATGTTTTAATTCAACCTTACCCATTCAACAGTCAGGATCCTGTTATGAGTCGAATCGATAAAGCAATAGAGTTGGCAGCAGAGAAAAAACTGGAAGGAAGGCCCCCTTCTGATCAGCAGAAAACCGGACAGGGGCGTACGCAAAAGCACTCACTCGCGTCAGCTGGATATGCCGGAGTCAAATCGCTCCGGGTCGTTAATCCCCTGCTGGTCCCCTTGGTCGATCCCAACGGTTCAGCTGCCGAGCAGTATAAAAAACTCCGTTCGCTGCTTATCCGTAAGACGAACCTTAAACCGTTCAACAATACGCTCCTGGTGACAAGTTCTGTTCCCGGAGAAGGGAAATCGTTGACCGTGATGAATCTGGCGCTCGCTCTGGCCCGGTCTGCAGATTATTCGGTTGTTCTGGTCGATACCGACCTGAGAAATCCGCAGTTACACCTGATGCTCAATTTTAAACCTGAATTTGGCCTGGTGCACTACCTGCGTGACGGGGTGCCGATTGAGAAAGTGATGCACAAGGTCGGATTGGGGAACCTTTGTCTGATCCCTGCCGGAGAACAGGTTCTCGATCCACTGGAATTGCTGACCTCGAAACGGATGCAGATGTTGATGGGGGAGTTGAAAAATCGTTATCACGATCGCTATGTGTTGCTCGACACACCGCCGATCCTCCCCTTTGCCGATTTGCGCGTGCTGGGCGAGATGGTCGATCATGTTCTTTTCGTCTGTCGACAGGGGTATTCGAATCTGGCTCATATAGAAGAAGGTCTCGATATTATGAGTGAATTTAATCTGCTTGGACTGATCTGCAACGACGCAACATTTCCGAAAAACAACGATAGTTCCTACTACTACGGCATGAAATAAAACGGAGGGAGGGTTGCGGTGCATCAAGGTTTTTTTCGACTCTGCATCACCGGTTTTTCTCTGTTTGCTCTTTTGCTTTCAGGAGAGTGTCGAGCCGAATTCTCACTGCATCCGGGGCTCTATACGCGACTTGAAATGACCGATAACCTGTTTCTGAGTGAAACAGACAAATACCAGGAATGGATTGTGACCGTAGCCCCCTATCTCTGGCTGGCACAACGGAGCAAAGAACTGAATATTTCACTTCAATACCGCTACGAAAGGTATCGCTATCTGAATCAGCCGTCTTTTAACGATCGGGCTGATACGCACATCGGGATTCTGGACGGAGTGATTTTGCCGGAGCGAGCATTGCGTATTGAACTGTATGCTGATGCCAGAAGAGAAAACCTTGATCGGCGGCGTTCCGATGTCGTCGATTTACCCCTTAGTAATACAACCAACCGTTATCTCGGACGCATCCGTCCGGTCTATCATCTCGATATCGGATTACGGCATTATTTCGAGACCGCTTATTCATACGAAACTGTTCAGTACGATACGCAAATCAGTGACGAAACGGAAACTCAACGCGTTGAACTGTTGTTGAACAGGCGGCAATCGACCCTTCTCGACCTGCAACTGGAGGGGCTTTATGAACATCTGGCGGCCAAAATCAACTACGATTATGACCGTATACAGGGACGGGTCGGTGGTGAGTGGCGACCGTTTGCTTCGACCACAATATCTGCCAAGGCGGGGATGACCTGGTTCGAGTATGAGACCGGCGAGAATTTCAATACACGCGTTTATGACTGCCAGCTGTTTTATACGCCGGTTGTGCGTTGGGTTTTAGATCTTCACTACATCAAAAATTTTGACTACGACATACAGGACGGTTTGTATCGAATCTGGCGTGGCGATGGCGGAATTGCCTATAACAGCCGTTTGAGCTGGCGGCTTGGCCTGCTCTTTTCTATGAGTGAGTATGTCCAGGTCAGGCGGGATGATCAAGAGTATGGTGTTGTCGGCACGGCCACCTATCGACTGACGCCGAAAGTATTGTTTGGAATCAATGCTGACGGACGCCGCCTTGAGCTTGAGCCGGTCACTGAAAACATTGATCGTTACAGTCTCGGTGCCTCATTCGTTTATACCCCGCGTGAATATATTATTTTCGGTTGTCGTTATATCTACCGCAATAGCGATTCTGATCTGGATATCAATGATTACCGGGAAAACCGGGTCTCATGTGATCTGCGGCTGACGTACAACATGATTCATTGAAGTGAGGTCAAAAAAATGTACGAGTCTTTCTTTAATTTCAAACAAAAACCGTTTGATCTGCTGCCGGACCCGCAGTTTTTGTACATGAGCAACACCCATCGTCGGGCGATGAATTATCTGCAGTACGGGTTTGATGAACGGGCCGGGTTTATTCTTCTGACTGGCGATATCGGTTCCGGCAAGACGACACTGCTACGTGCATTGATGAATCGCCTTGATGATCGGGCTGTTATCTCACGGGTTTTTAATACCCAGATTGATCCGTCGCAGCTGCTCGGATTGATCAATATGGATTTCGGACTGGCTGTCACAAGGCTCGATAAAGTGAAATTGATTAAGGATCTGAACGATTTTCTGATCGGTTGTTATACCCGAAAAGAGAAGCCACTTTTGATCATAGATGAGGCACAGAATCTTTCGAATGAGACCCTGGAGGAGATTCGACTGTTATCTAATCTTGAGTCGGGGAGTGAGAAGCTGCTGCAAATTATTATGGTCGGTCAGCCCGAACTGCAGGCGATCCTGAATCAGAAGGCCTTGACGCAGCTACGGCAACGTCTGAGTGTCAGTTGTCATCTCGAGCGGCTCACTCTGGAGGAAACCAGCAATTACTTCTACCATCGACTGGAGTGTGCCGGAAATCGTGCGGCCATCACTCTGCCGGAAGGGGCGTTTGAACAGATTGACAAACTCTGCAACGGCGTGCCGCGGTTGATTAACATTTTAGGCGATTACCTGTTATTGGCGGCATTCAGCGATCAGATCACTGAAATTTCGGACTCATTTCTGCATGAGCTGGTCGAAGAACTCCGTTCCTCTGTCGCCTTTGCCAAACATGATAAGTCTGCGCCTGCGCGCCAGGTGGTAGCGTTGTCTTTACACGATCAGAAGAGTTGGGAACTGTTGCAGCAGATCCAGAAAAAACAGCAGCGATATGAAGAAATTCTGAAGAAAATCACCAGAAAGCAGATTGTTCAGATCGACACAATTCGTGATCAGCTTGTGGGGATCACTGCCACTCTCAAGACGATCGAGCATCGGTTCATGGAACAGGTTCAAACCAAAAGCGGGCACAAAAGTCCGTTTCGAAACAGCAGTAAACAGGTTCTTACCAAGATGAAATGAGTTTTGTCTGCCGTTTTAAAAGGGGGCGCGATGGGAAAGAAGGCGATTATCAACATGCTGTCGATCGATGTGGAAGATTACTTTCAGGTTTCGGCTTTTGAGAAGATCAATCCGGTGTCGTGCTGGCCTGAATTCGAGAGCCGCGTCGAACAAAATACCAACAAAATACTCGATATTTTATCTGCCTACGATATCAAAGCGACATTTTTTGTGCTCGGCTGGATAGCCCGGTATTCACCTGCACTGATTAAAAGAATTGCTGCACTCGGACATGAAATAGCCAGTCACGGTTATGCTCATCAGCGGGTTCCGACCCAGAGTCGCAGTGCGTTTCGTAACGATATCCGCCAGAGTAAACAGCTCCTGGAAGATCTGACCGGCGTTGCGGTTAAGGGGTATCGTGCCCCGAGTTATTCGATCAATCCCGATTCTCTCTGGGCTTTTGACGAACTGGTCGAGGGCGGGTACCGCTACGATTCGAGCGTCTTTCCGGTGCAGCATGATCTGTACGGGAGCTTTGATTGGCCCCGCTTTCCTTTCTCTTTACAACGTACCGGAAGCGGCGACTGGATGCCGGGCTCTGAACAGGATCCGGACTGTGAGATTTTTGAGGTGCCGATTTCAACCTTGAATCGGGCCGGTTGCAATCTGCCGATTGCCGGTGGCGGCTACTTCCGGCTCTATCCTTATCTCTTGACCCGTGTAGGACTGAATCAGATTAATTCACGGGAAGAGCGGCCGTTTGTTTTTTATATTCATCCATGGGAATTCGACCCTGAGCAACCGAGGATGAAGAATGCCGGAATCAAGAGTCGCTTTCGTCATTATCTCAACCTCGATAAGACCGAAATCCGGTTTACGCGTCTGTTGCAGGATTTCAGTTTTTCGACGATCGATACGGTACTTGGCAAACGATTTACGGCTGAAAGCAACTCTACTTCTGTTGTTGAAGGAGTTTGCGAGTTCGACCAATCCGTTTCAGCAAAAAAATGAGGGTGTGATATGGCTATCGAAATCAAAGCAATGCAACCGACAGATATTCTCTGCTGGGACAGCTATGTCGCCAGGAACCGTATGGCAACGCCGTATCATCTTTCCGGCTGGCAAAGGGTGATCGAAGAGAGCTACGGTCATTCGTCACACTTCCTTCTGGCGCGGAAGAATCGTCGGCTGGTCGGTATCTTGCCGCTGGTACATATGAAACATGTCTTATCTGGCAACTCCCTTATTTCACTCCCTTTTCTCGATATGGCCGGGGTCTTGGCCGATAACGATGTTATCGCCATCTGTCTGATTCACGAGGCGTTGAATCTGATGCATCGGGTCAGGGCCGACGCTGTCGAGTTGCGACAGGGGGGGAGTTTTGGCCCCGCGCAAATCAGGCCCGAAAACAAGCAAAATTTAATCTCCAGGTGCTCTTCTTCAGGGGATAGAGTCAGGATGGTGATTGAGCTTCCAGACCATTCTGATCTCTTGATGCAATCGTTCAGGTCGAAATTGAGAAGTCAGGTGAAAAAATCGATTCAGTCCGGCTTGGAGACACGGGTCGGGGGACTAGAATTTCTCGATGATTTTTATCGTGTCTTTACCATCAATATGCGCGATCTCGGATCCCCCGTGCATTCAAAAATTTTCCTGCAGAATATCCTCGAACTGTTCCCCGCCCATTCCCGGATCTTTGTTGTCTATAAAGGGGGGGAACCGGTGGCC
>JACUTX010000175.1 GCA_014859615.1 Desulfuromonadales bacterium
CCACCCTGCTCGATGTCATTGCCGAGAAGACCGGTTATCCGGTCGAGATGCTGGAGCTGGAGATGGCGCTCGACACCGATCTCGGTATCGACTCAATCAAACGGGTCGAAATCCTCTCCACATTGCAAAAGAGGCTCCCCGAAGCACCGGCGATCAAACCGGAGCACCTCGGAACCTTGCAGACCGTCGGCCAGATCGTTGAATTTCTGGCCAGTGTCTCCGGAGTTTCGAAACCTGAAACAAAGCCCGAAACAGAGACCGAACTCCCATCGACCAGCACCGGTATTGAGCGTAAAGTTCTTAAGTCTGTTTTGTTGCCGACAACCCGAAGTCGTGACGCGATCAAGCTGCCGCAGGGAGCAGTCGTCTGGGTCAGTGATGACGGTTCGAAACTGACGTCAGAGATCTGCAAACAGTTGTCCGCACGAAATCTAGCGACCGAGACGATCAATCTCGACCAGCTCGATGTTGTTGTTCCGTCCGCAAATCTGGCCGGGCTGATTCTGCTGACGCCACAGACCGGGGCAGATGATGCTTTCATTCAAAACGCTTTTTGCCTGATGCAGCTGGCAGAACCGGCCTTAAGCGCCGCTGCGCACAGATCGGCTGCCGTTCTGGCGACAATCTCGCATCTGAACGGCCGCTTCGGTCTGGCCGAAGGGGGAGCGGTCAAAGATCCTCTCTCCGGCGGTCTGGCCGGTCTGACCAAGACCGCCGGACACGAATGGACCGACGTCAGCTGCAAGGCGTTTGACCTTTCGGCCGACCTGAAAGATCCCGAACAGACAGCTGAAATGCTGGTTTCAGAACTACTGATCGACGGCCCGCAGGAGATCGGCTTCACTAAAGAACGGAATTACTCCCTTGAGCTGATAGATGAACCTCTCACTGAAGAAGCGCTGAATTCACCGGTCGGTTATGGTGATGTGGTGGCAATCAGCGGCGGAGCTCGCGGCGTAACCGCCGAAGTGGCGATTGCTCTGGCGGCGGCAAGTCGGGCGACGCTCCTTCTTCTCGGCCGGACCGAACGACCTGCGGCGGAACCGGCCTGGCTCGACGGTCTGGAGAGTGAAGCCGAGATCAAAAAAGGGGTAATGGCCAACAGCGCAACTTTACTTAAACCAAAAGAGGTCGGGCAGAAGTGTCAAGCTATTCTCGCAGACCGCGAGATCCGCACCACCCTGCAGCGCGTCAAGGCGGCCGGAGGACAGGCGATTTACCGCTCTGTCGATCTGCGTGATGCCGAAGCGGTTGCGACGGTCATCGCCGCGATTCGTACCGAGTACGGCCCGATAAAAGGGGTGATTCATGGCGCCGGAGTTTTGGCGGATCGCCTGATTAAAGATAAAACGCCGGAGCAGTTCGACCAGGTTTACAGCACCAAGGTCACCGGTCTGCGCAATCTGCTGAGTGCGATCGGTGAGGATGAATTGAACTTCATGGTGCTCTTCTCTTCCTCCACCGGCCGTTTCGGTCGCACCGGTCAGGTCGACTACGCCGTCGCGAACGAAATTCTCAACAAGATGGCTCAGCAGCAGGCCGGACTGCGCCCCGACTGCCGCGTCCTCGCCCCGAATTGGGGACCGTGGGACGGCGGGATGGTGACCCCGGCATTGAAAAAACTGTTTGCCGCAGAAGGGGTCGCCGTGATCGGCCTCAAAGCGGGGGCCGAATACCTGATCAAGGAGCTCGCCACACCGCCGGGCGGACCGGTGGAGCTGGTGATTCTCGGGGGTCGGGACTCTGCTGCCAGCCAGACCCCGACGGCACACACTCAGGAGAATATCTGCATCTCCAAAGCGTTTGATCTCGACCTCTGCATCGAACAGTACCCGTTCCTCAAATCGCATATCATCGACGGCAAAGCGGTCCTGCCAGTGGCGGTCATCATCGAGTGGATGGCCCACGGTGCGATTCACAACAACCCGGGTCTGCACTTCCACGGTTTCAACGATCTGCGCATCCTCAAAGGGGTCACCCTCGAACAGGGCGAGACCCATACCCTGCAAGTGATGACCGGCAAGGCGTTCAAGAGTGACGGCGTGCATGTCGTCCCGGTCGAACTTTCCGGAACCACGGCTCAGGGGAAACAGTATGTTCACTCCCGGGCCAGAATCGTTCTGGCGTCAAAATTACCGGAGCGAAAAGCGGTGATGGCGCGTCTGAAGATGCCTGCGTATGACCGGCCGATCGAAGAGATCTATAAGCCGGACCGACTCTTCCACGGCCGCGACTTTCAGGGGATTCGCGAGGTTGTCGGCTGCGGCGATGACGGTATTGCTGCCATCGTCCGGCCAGCGCCGTTGCCGGTCGAATGGATCAGTCAGCCACTTCGCAACGCCTGGCTGGCCGACCCGCTCGCCCTCGACAGCAGTTTCCAGATGATGATCCTCTGGAGCTTCGAACGGTACAAAGCCGGCTCTCTGCCGGTCTTTGCCGGTCGCTATCGTCAGTATCAGGAGACCTTCCCGCACAGCGGCGCCGAAATCCGGATCCGGGTCACCAGCCAGAGTTCGAGCAAGGCGGCGGCCGAGATCGATTTTGTCGACCCCGCCACAGGTCGTCTGATCGCCCGGATCGAAGATTATGAATGCGTCATTGACGCCTCCTTGAATGCGAGTTTCCAGCGCAACACCATGCAGGGAGTTGCCTGAGGATGAAGCACGGCAAGTCTGTTGCAATTGTCGGGGTCGGCGGTATTTTCCCCCTCTCCCCGACTCTGGACCGTTTCTGGGAAACGATCACCAATAATGTCAACACCTCGCGGCAGCCGCCGCCGGGGCGCTGGCTGCTCGATCCCGACGAGGCGTACGACCCAAACATCGGCACTCCTGATAAAATTTATTCAAAAAAAGGGTGTTTTATTGATGACGAGATCGATTGTACAGCGATCGACGGTCTCGACATCGATGCGGATTTTCTGGCCGGACTCGATCCGATGTTTCGCCTGCTGCTGCGAACCGGACATCAGGCGTTCAGCGATGGCCGGACCGACCGGCTCGACCGGAATCGGGTCGGGGTCATCATCGGCAACCTGGCTCTCCCGAGCGAGTACGCATCGACCATGGCGCGGGAGGTTCTCGGCAAGACCTTTGAAGAAAAACTTTTCGGCTGCGCAGACAAGTCGCCCCTTTCTTCCGTCAATCCGGTCAACAGTTATGTCGCCGGACTCCCGGCCGGACTGCTCGCCAAGGCTCTTCGCCTCGGTGGCACCTGCTACACCCTTGATGCCGCCTGCGCCTCCTCCCTCTACGCCATCAAACTCGCCGTCGATGAACTTCTGACCGGTCGCGCCGACGCCATGCTCACCGGCGGTCTGTCGCGCCCCGATTCGCTCTATACCCAGATGGGCTTCTCCCAGCTGCACGCCCTCTCCCCCTCGGGGAGCTGTTCCCCCTTCGACGCCAAGGGCGACGGTCTGGTGGTCGGTGAGGGGAGCGGCATGTTTCTGCTCAAGCGAACCGAAGACGCCGTCCGTGACGGTGATCATATCTATGCCGTCATCCGCGGAATCGGTCTCTCCAACGATATCGGCGGGAGCCTGCTCGCCCCGGCCTCCGAAGGGCAGTTGCGCGCGATGCGGTCCGCCTACAAACAGGCGGGGTGGTCACCGGCCGATGTCGACATGATCGAATGCCATGCCACCGGCACCCCGGTCGGCGATCTGGTCGAATTTTCAAGTCTGAAAAGCCTCTGGGGGGAAGAGAGCTGGCAGCCGGGGCAGTGTGTCATCGGGTCAGTAAAATCGAACATCGGCCATCTCCTCACCGCCGCCGGTTCCGCCGCCCTGATGAAAATCCTCCTCGCCATAAAAGAGAGAACCCTCCCGCCGACCGCCAACTTCGAACAGTCTGCCAAAGGGATCGATCTCGATACAGGCCCGTTTCGCGTCCTGCAGCAGTCAAAACCGTGGAAGGCGCGCAAAGATGGGCAACCGAGACGGGGAGCCGTGAGCGCTTTCGGCTTTGGCGGCATCAACGCCCACCTGCTGATTGAAGAGTGGATCCCGAAAAAACAGGAAAAAAGTTCCGTCGCCTACCCGGCCTCGTTCAAAAAGAAAAGCCCGGCGATCGCCATCGTCGGACTCGGCGCGCATTTCGGCCCCTGGGATTCGATCTCAACCCTGCGCAGCCGTTTGCTCGGCGATGCGACCACGATCGATCCGACCCGACCCGAAAAGTGGTGGGGGGCAAAACAGAGTGAATGGTTCCGACAGTCCGATCTGATCCGCACAGCTTTTAAAGGCTTCTTTGTGCCGGAGGTCGCTGCGGCGCCCGGAGCTTTTCGCATCCCCCCCAAAGAGATCGAAGAAATGCTGCCACGGCAGCTGCTGATGCTCAAGGTCGCTGCGGAGGCGCTGCAGGATGCCGGGCTGAACCGGGAAGAGCTCCTCTTTACCGGCGTTTTTATCGGTACCGGCCTCGATCTCAACGCCACAACCTTCAGTTTTCGCTGGGGGATGCAGAAATGGGCGCGCAATTGGGCGCAGCGACTCGGACGCACCGTTTCGGAAGCTGAACTGCAAGAGTGGATTGGCACCATGCGGGAATCGTTTGCCCCCCCCTTGAACGCCAACCGGGTCATGGGGGCGCTCGGGAGTATCGTCGCCAGCCGGATTGCCAAAGAGTTCAAGATCGGTGGCCCGAGTTTCACCCTGTCGAGCGAAGAGAATTCAGGACTTCGGGCGCTTGAAGTCGGCGTCCGTGCATTACAGGGAGGGTCGATCAACCGGGCAATCGTCGGCGCTGCCGACATGGCCGGGGATCTGCGCTCTGTTCTTGGTCGTCATGCGGTTCAACCGTTTTCCAAACAGGGGATCGCCCGCCCCTTTGACAAGAATGCCGATGGCACAGTGATCGGCGAAGGGGCCGCCGCTGTCATCCTCAAGCGACTCGACGATGCCAGACAGGATGGCGACCGGATCTACGCCATCATTAAAGGGGTCGGCACGGCGACCGGCGGCCGGATCGAAACCGCAACCCCGGACAGCGGTGCCTACACCCTTTCACTGCGCCGGGCCAGCACCGAGGCCGGTTTTGCACCAGAGTCGGTCAGCTACCTTGAAACCGACGGGAGTGGCCAGCCCGGAGCAGACACTCTCGAAACAAACGCGCTCAGCGCCTTTTTCAGCAGCAACCGGACGCAGAATCCGTGCTTCATCGGCAGCGCCAAGGGGGATATCGGCCATACCGGCGCGGCGGCCGGTCTCGCTTCGCTGATCAAGGCGACCGTCTGTCTCGATCAACAGATTCTCCCGCCGCTGCGCAACCTGCAACGTCTGCACTACGATTGGCTGCGGGAAAAACGCGCGTTTATCGCCCCGGCGGCAGCTCAATTCTGGTTGCGGAATCGCGGCGAGGGACCGCGTCGCGCCCTGGTCAGCGGTCTCGGGACCGATGGCACCTGCTCCCACCTTTTTCTCGAAGGGGTTGA
>JACUTX010000176.1 GCA_014859615.1 Desulfuromonadales bacterium
AATTACAGCCTCGACCTGCACGGCACTGAATTGGCGAGTTATCGGCGCACCCTGTTTGGCGGGCACGCTGTTTATCGTTCAGAGGATAAATCGACGTACGGTCAGCCAGTCACTGAAGTTGAACTGTTCGGCGCTGAAAACAGGCAAGTCCATGTCCGGGATGAGGTCAATGCGACCGGTGGCGCACTCTACTACCTGAGTCGATCCGAGGTGATCGAGGGGAGTGAACAGGTTACAATCGTGGTACGCGATTCGTTGACCGGATTGCCGCTGGTCAGGCTGCCGCAAGAGAGGAATATAGACTACCGCATCAAATATCCTGAAGGGCGCATTCTGTTTCACAGACCGGTGTCATCCGTTCAGAACGCTGCTCGACTCATAACTTCCGGCCTGTTGTCCGGCAATCCGGTTTCGATCCAGATCGATTATGAAGCGACAGCCGACAGCTTTGAAAAGAACGCCTATGGCGGCCGGGTTCGCCAGCAACTCGGCGACCAGATTGCTGTCGGGGTCACTGCGGTTCAGGATGAGACCGGCGACGGGCCGTATGAACTCCTCGGTATCGACACGGAGATCCGGTTCGGCACAGGGATGCGCCTGTTGACCGAATATGCGATCAGCAACGGCAGCGAAGCGCTGGTCAACATCAGCCATGACGGGGGGTTAAACTACACCGCCGTCGCCGCCAGCGGGATAGAAGAGGGAGAGGCCTGGAAGGCGGCAGCCGAATTCGATATCGGTGCGTGGTTTGACCATCCGGATTTTCTACAGACCACTCTCTACCACAAGCAGCTCGACAGCGGTTTCAGAGCCGCCGGCCAGACGGTCGAGGAGGGGACGCAGAAGAGCGGAGCGGAGCTGCTCTGGAAACCTCGGGAGAGCGACAGCTTTCTGTTTCGGTTTGATCGGGAAAAACGCGACAACACCACTGCGCTCGCGGCGGCGATGCTGCAAACAACCATGTTGCAATGGCGGCACAAACAGCGCAATTGGCGCCTGTTGACTGAATTTGAGGCTCTTGAATCTGAAGATGTTACCGGCCAGAGACTGACCGACGACCAGCTTGTCGCCCTGCGGCTCGAAGTTGACCTGACCGATCGCCTGACCGGCTCAGCCGCACAGCAGCTCACCCTCTCCGGCACCAGCGACAACCGAACCACCCTCGGGCTTGACTATCGACCCGTCGATCCATTGTCGCTCTTTGCCAGCGCCTCAACCGGAACTCTCGGCCGGTCGGCCAAAGGGGGGGCGAGCCTGCTCCTCGATAAGAGCCGAATCTATCTGACCCAGCGGTTGATGGAGGAAGAAGCGAATCACGAGTCGGCGACCATTTTGGGCGGAGAAAATCAGAACGGCCCGTACGGAAGCCGCCTCTATACTGAATATCAGTTAAACCGAGCCACTGCCGGCACCGGTTCCGTTTCACTCTTCGGCGCCGAAAAAAAATGGCGCTACGACACAGGGCTCCAGCTGATGATCGGCGGCGAAATAAGTGAAGCGAAGCGGTCGACAGAAGAGACCAGCCAATACAGCCTCGCTTCCGGCCTGACTTATCGTTACACGGATCGATTCAAACTCTCACTGCGGGGTGAATTCCGGGAACAGGAAGGGACAGCCACATTACAGCAGTTTCTCACTGTCAACCAGGCCGAAGGGAAGCTCACACCGGATCTGACCTTGATCGGGCTCTACCGGTACAGCGTTTCAGACAATCGGACAACCGGGTTAAAGGAAGCCGGTTTCGAAGAAGCGAGCGTCGGACTCGCCTTTCGGCCGACTGAAAATGATTTTTTTAACGCCCTGGCCAGAGCGACCCGACTCGCCGATCGTCGACCGACCGAAACCGGAGGTACAGACTATCTCGACACCGTGCTCGACACCCTCTCTTTCGAATTTTCACTCCAGTTGACCGATGCGCTGGAGTGGGTAGAAAAAAATGCCGTCCGCTGGAAAGAAGAGACCGATGCGACCGACAGCTTCAGCAGTCGTGCATGGCTCTCGCTGCACCGCTTCAATTATCTGTTCACAAAATCGGTCGATAGCGGCCTCGAATACCGGTGGCTGACCGAAAGTTCCACGTTTGGAAAGCGGCAAGGGTGGCTCGCTGAGCTCGGCTGGCGCCCCAAAAAAGCGGTCCGTCTCGGCATCGGCTATAACTTTACCGATTTCTCCGATGACGAACGCTCTCTGAATAACTACTCGGTGCAAGGGTGGTTCGTCAGAGTCCAGGGGATATACTGATGAAAAAGTGGTCCGAAAATAAATTTAGCCGGCAACTCCTCGAAGGGATCATTTCCATCTCTTTGGTGCTGATCTTCTTTTTTATTATCATGTCGGTCCTTAATTTTTTCTTTCCGAGCGGGGGTCAAGTCCTGCTCTTCATGCAGAACGAAAAACTGGAACAGGTGAATGCAACCGTCAAACGCGAGTACGATCTGAGTCTGTCACGCGGCGGCCAGAACGAACCTGTCGGTGCCGGCAAAGAATGGGCGGCCCGGGTTGTGGCGACCAACAATACCGTCAAGAGCAAGCGGAGCGTCGATATTGCCTGGAAAAAAGCAGACCCTGGAATGCGCCTCTACAATCAGGATGCGGTTCAGACTCTCGACCGATCGACGGCTCTGATACGGTTTGACGATCAGAACGAAATCGACATAGGAGAAAACTCACTTATCGTCATCCGGCGGATGGAACAAGACCTGATCTTCAAAGAGAAACGCTCCTATATGGTTGTGGTCGATGGTGAACTCCGGGGGCGCATCGGCGGCGCGCAGGATGATGGCGTCTATCTCGAAGTGACGACGCCGAATTCCGTCACCCGCCTGCAGAACAGTACAAAATCCGAGGCCCCACTCGAATTTTTGATTAATGTTGAAGCAGAGAGCGGCTCGACCATCACACTCTTTTCAGGCGAAGCCGAGGTTGAGGCGCAGGGGGAGATTGTCATTCTGGAGCAGAATCAGATGACCCGGATCACCGGTACAAACGCCCCTTCGGCTCCGGTTTCGTCCCCCAAAATGGTGCAACAGCTTTACCCGGCAGACGGTCAGGTCTTTTGTTACCGGGATCTGCCGCCACGCCTGCAGATGAGATGGCAAACGTCTATCGATCTGACTCAATATCACCTTCAGCTCGCCCGTGACCGGCAATTCAGCAATCTCATTCTCGATGAGCGACTCAATGAATCGACGTTTGCGCATGGGAATCTATCGGCCGGAGACTATTTCTGGCGCATCAGCGGGCTCAAAAACGAAAGTGAAGGGAGATTCAGTCCGATCCGCAGATTCCGCCTGATTCAGGATCAGGATCCCCCTTTTCTCGAAGTCGATTTCCCGGTTCAGCCGATCACCACGACGAGCACCGAACTGACCGGAAAAAGTGAACCGGGGAGCCAGATATTTATCTCCGGGGTGAAAATTACCTGTGACGACAATGGCCTGTTCAACTATACCCTGCCGATTTCACGCGGCACAAACGTAGTGATAGTCGAAGCGGTCGACCAGGCCGGAAATGCAAGTTTCAGCTCAAAAATTATCAATGGTGTATACTAAGCACCGCACCTGACTGACATTGAAGGACCCATTTATGCTGAATAAATTCAGATTCCCGATCCGCTTCAAGATTCTGCTCACTCTGCTGGTGGTCATCACCCTGGTGGTGAGCATGATCACGTTTATTATGGCCAATCTGTTTCATGCTGATAAAACCACCTACATAAAAGATCTGACCTCAACCATCGCCAGCAACCAGGCGGAAAAAACCCGCGTATTGCTCGAAGGGTATCGTAAAGATTTAGGTCTCTTCTCGCAACTGATGCTCGATCGATCGATTCCGTCCACCTCTCGCAACCGTTTACTGCAGCAGTCTTTCGTCAATTTCAGAGAATTTGTCGCGGTTACGCTCTATCAACCCGATCGGGATCCGGTCACAATTTTTGATGCCGAAGCGCTACGGAGCGTCGGGCTCGACCGCTCCTTCCTCGATCAGTGCCAGTCTGCCCACCCTCTCCCGCTGGCAGAGATAAGGAGCGGCCAGACCCATATTATCAACGCCACCTGCAGTACAGCGTTCCCCCTGCTCATGGTGGCGATCAACTTTGAAGAGAAGAACGGATCGACGATTATATCCGGGCTGATCCGGCTCGACCGCCTGACGCAATTCAGCCGGGACACGCAAGGATTTGAAATTTTTTTGATCAGCACGGCAGGTGTCGATCTACTCAGCGCTTCTGCTGATTCGTTTCAGCAGAGAATCGTCACCTTGCCGCTCAATCTTGTCGAGCTCGACCAGAAGGGAGGGGGCGGGGCGGTTCACGAATTTGCATCCTCCGGGGATGAAATGATCGGCGGCTTCTCGCCGGTTGGTCTCGGTTCACTGGTTGCCGTTGCCCAGGTGCCAAAGAGTGCTGTTTACCTGACGACCCGTGAACTCTTGTCAAATATGCTCTACCTTTCGCTCGTTCTCCTCGCCCTGGCCGCCATTATGAGTCTGGTCTGGTCTCGTCTGATCACCCGCCCCCTGGAATTGCTCTCCAAGGCGACCCGGGACGTCGGTCAGGGGCGATTCGATATCAGTATCAAACCGTCATCCCGCGATGAAATCGGTGAACTGGCGAACTCCTTCAACACCATGGCAATGGAGCTTGACGGCCGTGATCAGACCATCAGACAGACCCAGTCAGCACTGATTCAGTCAGAGAAGATGTCAGCCTTCGGTCAGCTCGGCGCAGGGATTGCCCACGAAGTCAGGAACCCGCTCGCTGGCATTCTCGGGCTGACCCAGCTCTGTCTGCGCAAACTCGACAAGGAATCTCCCCTCTACAGTAATCTCGAACTGATTGTAAAAGAGACCAGGCGTTGCCAGATGATTATGGACAACCTGCTCCGCTTTGCCCGTAAGGAAGAGGTAGCTTTCGATGTCATTAATGTCACAGACGTTATCCAGGATATCGCCGCTATCGTTGAGCACCAGCTCGAAATTAACCAGGTCAAACTGATTCGGGAGTTTGAGACTGAGTTGCCGCAGATTGAAGGGAATGCCAACCAGCTGCAGCAGGTATTGATGAACCTGACCATCAACGCCCAGCAGGCGATGAAAGGGGAGCCCGGGACTGTCACGATCCGCGCCGCAAGAGACAATTTCGGCAACGTGCAGATACAAGTAATCGATAATGGTCCGGGGATGTCCACATCGATCTGCAGCCGCGTCTTCGACCCCTTCTTCTCGACCAAACCGTCCGGCGAAGGGACAGGGCTCGGTCTCTCGGTCAGCTACGGGATCATCGAGGAACACAAGGGGAGCATCCGGG
This sequence comes from Desulfuromonadales bacterium, assembly GCA_014859615.1. Taxonomy (GTDB): domain Bacteria; phylum Desulfobacterota; class Desulfuromonadia; order Desulfuromonadales; family UBA2294; genus Kmv16. The sequence goes on from JACUTX010000176.1 coordinate 5,309, forward strand.
TCGACAGCACCCCCGGCGAAGGGACGATCTTCACTATTACCCTGCCAGCCCACGGCACAGCCCGACATTGACAAACAGAGCTTACTACAGCATAAT